>CAZPNN010000061.1:0-2650 GCA_964587605.1 uncultured Chromatiaceae bacterium | reverse complement strand
TCCGTGACGACACCCTCATCCAGGCAACGGACCGTTTCCAGGGCCTGAACACAGAGCAGGCGCTGCTTCACCTCGGCTACATCCGGTTGGGTCGCCGCCGGCGGGTACACCGCGGCGATGCCGGGCCACAGGAATTTCCTGCCGTCCTTCTGGCCGGGTGGGGGGTACTCGTAGAAGCCCTTGCCGGCCTTCTTGCCCTTGCGGTCGAGTTCCTCAACGAATTTCAGCGCCACGGCGATCGCGGACGGTCCCGTGTACTTGTCGCCCAGGTCCGCCCGGGTCTGCTTGTAGATCTTTGCCGACAGCTCGAGGCTTACTTCGTCGTGCACGGCCAGCGGACCGACCGGCATCCCCGCCTGCCTGCCGGCATTCTCGATCAGCGCAGGCAGCACGCCTTCCTGCAACAGTGCCATGCCCTCGTTCGCGTAGGTCATGAACACGCGGCTCGTGTAGAAGCCCCGGCTGTCGTTCACGACGATCGGCGTCTTGCGGATCTGCTGCACGTAGTCGAGCGCGCGGGCCAGCGCCTCGTCCGAGGTCTTCTTGCCCATGATCACTTCGACCAGCGGCATCTTGTCGACCGGCGAGAAGAAGTGCAGGCCGATGAAGCTCGCGGGACGCTTCGATGCTTCGGCGAGCCCCGTGATCGGCAGCGTCGAGGTGTTCGACGCGAAGATGGCCGTTTCGGAGATTACCGCCTCCGTTTTCCGGGTGACGTCTGCCTTGATGTCCCGGCTCTCGAAGACCGCTTCGATCACCAGCTCAGAGCCCTTGAGGTCGGCGTAGTCCGTGGTCGGGTGAATGCGGGACAGGATGGCGTCCATCTCGGCCTTATCCGTGCGCCCCTGGTCCACGCGTTTCTGAAGCAACGCCCGGGAATAATCCTTGCCCTTGTCGGCGGCCTCCTTCGTGCTGTCCAGAAGGACCACGTCCATCCCCGCACGGGCGGACACGTACGCAATCCCCGCGCCCATCATGCCGGCGCCCAGCATGCCGAGGCGCGTCACTTTCGACTTCGGCACGGCGGCAGGACGGCGCACCAGCTTGTCGGCCGCCCCCTTGTTGATGAACAGCGTGCGCGTCATGTTCCGGTACACGGGATTCATCAGCAGGCTCGTGAAGTAACGCGCCTCGATCTTGAGGCCCGTGTCGAAGGGCACGATGCTGCCTTCGTAGACGGCCGACAGGATGGCAATCGGCGCCGGGTAATTGTGCTGGGTCTTGTCGGCGATCAGCGCGGAGCCCGCCATGAAGGTCTGCTGGGCGCCCGGGTGCGAGGCACCGGCGCCACCCGGCCACCGGAAGCCCTTCTTGTCCCAGGGTTGCACGGGATCGGCGGCTTCCGTAAGCCAGCGCCGCGCGACATTGAGGAGTTCTGATGCCGGCGCCAGCGCGTGCACGATGCCCAGCGCCTTCGCCTTGTCCGGCGCCACGTGCGTGCCCTGGGTCATCAGTTCCAGCGCCGGCTGGATGCCGATCAGCCGAGGGAGGCGCTGTGTGCCGCCGGCTCCGGGCAGCAGCCCGACCTGCACTTCCGGCAGGCCCACGACCGCCTTGGGGTCGTCGGACAACACACGGAAATGGCAGGCGAGGCACAGCTCAAGGCCACCGCCGAGTGCCGTGCCGTTGATCGCCGCGGCAATCGGTTTGCCGCCCGTCTCGAGCTTGCGCAACACAGCCGAGTAGCTGCTGATGTCCCGCATCAACTCAAGACCAGTCACGCCGCTGCCGTACAGGTTCACGATCCCCATCAGGTCCGCGCCCGCGATGAAGGCCGGCTTGCCGGACGTGATGATGGCGGCCTTGATCGCGGAATCGCCGAGGATCCGGTCCACCGCGGCGGCGAGTTCGGCCGTGAGTTCCGACGTGATGAGGTTCATCGACCGGTCCGGCAGGTCGATGGTCAGCGTGGCGATGCCCTGTTTATCGACATCGATCGTTATGGCGTGGCTGCTCTTGTCGCTGCTCATGTTCAGACCCGCTCGATGATCGTGGCGGTGCCCATCCCGGCACCGACACAGAGGTTGATCAGCGCCGTGCCCTTCTGCCGGCGTTCCAGTTCGTCCAGCACCACGCCGAGAATCATCGCGCCGGTGGCGCCGAGGGGATGCCCCATTGCAATGGCGCCGCCGTTGACATTGATCCGGTCGTGGGGGATGTCGAGGATCTGCATGAAGCGCAGCACGACGGAGGCAAAGGCTTCGTTGAGCTCGAAGAGATCGATGTCGCTCGCCTGCATGCCACAGCGCTTCAACACCTTTTCCGCCGACGGTGCAGGCCCGGTGAGCATGATCGTGGGCTCGGAGCCGATCGACGCAAAACCGACGATCCGCGCGCGCGGCTTCAGGCCCAGTGCCTTGCCCATCTCCCGGGTGCCGACCAGCACCGCCGCGGCGCCATCGACGATGCCTGAGGAATTGCCGCCGGTGTGCACGTGATTGATGCGTTCCACCTCCGGGTAGCGCAGCAGGGCCACCGCGTCGAAACCGTACTGCTCGCCCATCATCGTGAACGCGGGCTTGAGTTCGGCCAGCGCCTCGACCGTGGTCTGGGGGCGAACGAGTTCGTCGTGATCAAGAAGCGTGATGCCAAGGGAATCCTTGACCGGCAGCACCGAATTCTTGAACCAGCCGGCGGACCAGGCGTGGCT
>CAZPNN010000060.1:0-2362 GCA_964587605.1 uncultured Chromatiaceae bacterium | reverse complement strand
AAGAGTTCATGCACGTCCGCGCCTCGACCGGGGTGTTTGCGCAGCATGGCCGCGAAGCCATTGAGCGGGTAGAGCATCAGGTACAGGTTCGTCCCGATCGCGCGGCGCCCGGATGATTTCCACGGTCTCGGTGATGGGGTCGGTGACTGTGCCGAGTGTCTCGCCGGCCCGGATCGTTTCACCCGGTTTGCGCTCCGAGAGGAAAATGCCGCCGGCATCGCGCACTCTGACCCAACTGGTCCGGCGAATGACCCGGGCGGTGGGTGGAATCGTTGAGGCGGCAGGCAGCATGCCAATATTGGCCATGACATTGCGCACACCCTGAACCCCGATGCGAATGTCGGCTTCATCAAAGCGCAGGGGTTCTCCCGCTTCGAACAGCACCGCCGGAATGCCCGCATCCAGTGCTGCGCGCCGCAGGTTGCCAACCGGCCCCTTGCCGTCGAGCACGACGCCCACACCAAAACTCCGGGCGAGGTCCAGCGCGCGGGGATTGGCCAGGTCGGTACGGATCTGCGGCAGGTTCGTCCGGGAGTTGGAGCCCGTGTGGAGGTCGAGCAGGGCCTCGCAATGCTGCCGGATCGGTGCGAACAGCGCGTAGGCAATCAGCGCGGCGTGACTCCCGTGCAGCGCGCCCGGAAAATACCGGTTCAGGTCCCGCCTGTCCGCCAGATAGCGCGAGCCGGTGCGAAAGCCGTGCACATTGACCGCCGGGATCACGATGAGCGTGCCGGCGATCTGCCCGGCATCCAGTCCCGCATAGATCCGGTGAGCAATCTCCACGCCATTGATCTCGTCACCGTGAACACCCGCGGTAATACACAGCGTCGGCCCGGGCCGACTGCCGCGCATGACCACCACCAGGGTGTCGAGAAAGCTGCCGGCAAAGGTGCTGCCGAGCAGAAAGGGCATCCGCAGGGTCTCCCCCGGCGCGACTGCTCGCCCGAGTACGTCGATGCTGCCCCACTCTGGGGCCGGAGCCTGAGCCGGAGCCGGAGCCTGAGCCGCCGCCACGGTGGGCCGCATGCCCGCAACAAGGGCGACGCTGAGAACGAGGGCGACGGCAACGCGCAGTGTCCGCATCAGATTCCGGCCTCCCGGGGTAACGGTTTCAAAGCCAGGAAGACGGCACCGGCGAGAATAACCGGCAGCACGGCGCACCAGGTGAAAGCGGCCTGCCACCCAACGCTGCCGATCGCCCACGACAGGCCGAAGGGCCCGAGGCCGAGTCCGAGCTCAACGGCAAGGGAGCTCGCAAAACTGGCCGCCGTGGCGCGCAGCTCAGCGGGAAAATTCTCGGCAATGAAAGTGAACATCACGGCATAGGCGCCATAGAAGAAGAATGTCATGGTGCTGAAGGCGAGGAAGGTGGGCCACCAGCCGTCTGTAAACCAGATCATCACACTAAAGGCGAGGCCACCCAGCCAGCACCACGCCACGATGGTATTGCGCCGGCTGATCAGGAATTCCCCGAACCACGCGGCGAGGATGTAGCCGAAGGCGCCAATGAAGAACGACAACCCGACCAGCTCGATGGCTTCCCTGGCGTCCCAACCCCGTGCTTCGCGGAAGTAGGGCGTGAGCATGATCGTGGCGCCAAAGGCGAAGACATACAGAAACGTGCCGAGGAAGAGCAGGACCGTCTTCCGTCGATACGCCGGCTTGAAGAGTTCACGAATTCCCGGAGAGGGTGTGTTGTTGGCCTTGCGAGCCGCCCGCGAACGCTGCCAGATCGCCGAATCCTTGAGGTATCGCCAGATCACCCAGGCGTACGGGAGGAAGAGGAGACTTAGCAGGAAGATAAACCTCCAACCCCATGTTTCATATATAAAAGGAACCAGGAGTGACGCGAGGAAGAAGCCCAGGGGGAAGCCGATCTGCAAAACGCCCGTGAACAGGCCCCGCAGCCGGGGCGGCGACTCCTCGAGAACCAGCGTACCGGCCACCGGCGACTGCACGCCGGCGGCCGTAAAGCCGAGCGTGCGAGCAATGAGTAACGTGATTGTGGTGGGTGCCCAGGCAAGCGCGACGACAAAGACCGGAGTCATCAGCGTTGCGCCGAGGAGTACCGCACGGCGGCCGATCCGGTCGGCAAGCGAGCCTATCTGTGTGATCAGCACCCCGGCCACGATGAAGGTGATGGCAATGTACACGCCGCGGTCGAAATCAGACCAGGCAAATTCCTCGGCAATCTCGGTGAGGACAAAGGTGAAGAGCGAATGATCAAGATTGGCGAAGGTGACGCCAATCAGGCAAATGAAAAAGACGCGGTAGGTGTGGCCCGGAACTGCGCGCAGCGAAGCCCGGATACCCGGATCAGGTGCAGGACTGCCGGGTAGAACCGGCGTGGAGGGCGGAGCAG
>CAZPNN010000059.1:0-4840 GCA_964587605.1 uncultured Chromatiaceae bacterium | reverse complement strand
GGACCCAGGCCCGGATCGCCGCCATCAAGGAGCTGATGCAGGTGACGGCCGACAATGTGCGGTCGAAGGCCCCGAAGATCTACAGCCGGGAGCTGGTCGACGTATTGTTCAACCAGCCCTACTGCCGGATCGAGAACCTGGTCGACGCCCGTATTGCCAAGCGGGAAACCGCGTCCCGGTATCTAAAAGCCCTGGCCGCAGCTGGACTGCTGCGGGAAGAAAAAATTGGCCGGGAAAAGCTGTTCGTGAATCCCACCTTCCTTGCCCTCCTCACTAATAAGCAAGCCAGTGGCTGACGAACGCAGGGATACATGAACACCAACGCCTTCAAAGACATCGAGAAGCTCGAAACCGACCTCTGAGAGGCCGCGGACAACCTCCGCACAAACGGGAACCGAAAACCGCGGCTAAGGTCTTCGGGGCACTGCCGCTGGTTTGACCAGCTTCGGTTCGAGCACCGGCCAGACGTTGTCCAGCAGGATCGTCTGGGCCTTGGCCGTCGGGTGAATGCCGTCCGCCTGGAACAAGGTGATATCGAGCGCAATGCCGTCAAGAATGAAGCCGATCAACCCGGTGCCGTACTTCTTGGCAAGTTCCGGGTACACGGCGGCGAAGGCCCGGGTGTAGGGGCCGCCGTAGTTGGTCGGGATCTGCATGCCGGCCAGCACGACTTCCGCACCCGCGGCTTCGGACAATTCGATCATCTGCGCCAGGTTGCTGCGCATGACCTCAATCGGGGTGCCACGCAGGCCGTCGTTGGCGCCCAGCTCGATAATCACAACCTCCGGCTGGTGCACCTTGAGGGCGCGTGGCAGTCGCTTCAGGCCGCCCGTGGTCGTATCGCCGGTGATGCTGGCGTTCACTACGGCATAGCCGTAACCTTCCGTGCGGAGCCGCTGGCCGAGCAGCGCTACCCAGGATTCCTCCTGGGATATGCCGTGTCCGGCACTGAGGCTGTCACCCATCACCAGCACGGTCAGGCCGTTATCGGCCGCGGCCAGTTGCGGTGATGCGGTGGCCAAAAACGCGACTAACAAGGCCGCCACGGTGGCCGAGTCCGAAATCTGACGACTGAAGGTCCGAAAGTTGAAACGCATGGATGCCGTTCTGCGTGCCGAAGGTTTGACGAAGCAGGTTAGCAGCCCGGAAGGGACACTGACCATACTCGACGACGTCAGCCTCGACATTGCCCGCGGCGAATCAGTGGCGCTGGTTGGCCCGTCCGGCGCCGGCAAGACCACGCTTCTCGCGATTCTCGCCGGCCTCGACAAGCCCACCCGGGGCCGTGTGTGGCTTTGCGGCGAAGAGCTGACGGCCATCGACGAGGACGGCCGGGCCAAGCTTCGGGCGCGCCGCGTGGGCTTCGTCTTCCAGTCCTTTCACCTGGTGCAGTCGCTTACTGCTCTCGAGAACGTAATGCTGCCACTCGAACTGGCCGGCGAAAAGCGGGCGGCTGCGGTAGCGCGCGAGACGCTCGCCAGCATCGGACTGGCGTCCCGGCTGGGCCATTACCCCAAGCAATTGTCCGGCGGTGAACAGCAGCGGGTGGCCATTGCGCGTGCGTTTGTGACACGACCCGAAGTGCTGTTCGCCGATGAGCCCACGGGAAACCTCGACAGCGTGACAGGCGAGCGCATTGGCCAGCTGCTGTTTGATCTCAACGCCGAGTCCCGGACCACGCTGGTGCTGGTGACTCACGAGCGGGAACTGGCGCGGCGCTGCGACCGCACGATCCAGATTGAAGCCGGCAGGGTTGAAGCGGGCAAGGTCGAGGCGGGCAAGGTCGAGGCGGGCAAGGGCGTGACGGGTGAGGCTGTAAAGGTTCCGGTATGACAGCGACTGCCGTGAAGATCCTGGTGTTTGCCACACGGGCATTCAGCCGCGATTTGCGGGCGGGTGAACTGTCCATCCTGGTGGCCGCCGTCATCGTGGCGGTCACGGCCATGACGGCCGTCGGCTTTTTCACTGACCGGGTCGGCGCTGCGATGAAGGATCAGGCCAGCCAGGTGCTGGCCGCCGACCTGGTGCTGCGTTCCGCCGCTCCGATCAGTCCGGCCTATCTGGCTGACGCGCAAGCACTGGGGCTCGAGACGGCTGAGACGGTGGCCTTTCCCACCGTCGTTCTCTCCGGCAAGCAGACCGCCCTGGCGGCTATCGACGCGGTGAGTGGCAGTTACCCGCTGCGTGGCGAGGTTACGGTCGCCGACACCCTGTTTGGCAACGGCCGGCCGGCCAGTGGCGTACCGGGCCGCGGTGAGGCGTGGGCGGATCCCGGGCTGCTGGGTCGTCTCGGACTCGAGGTCGGCGCCAGCGTCACCCTTGGCGAAAGCGAGCTGCGCATCACTCGTGTTCTGCAGTACAAGCCGGACCAGAACATCGGCTTCATGAATCTCGCGCCGGGCCTCATGGTGAACATCGACGATGTGCCGGGCTTCGGAGTAGTCAAGCCGGGCAGTCGCGTGACCTACAACCAGATGTTTGCCGGCAATGAGAAAGCGATTACCGGGTTCCGGCAGGACCTCAAGCTACGCCTGCGCCCCGACGAGAGTCTGCGGGGCCGGGAAGATGCTGGCGAACAGATCAACGCCGCGATAGACCGCGCGGAGCGCTTCCTGGCACTGGCGTCGCTGGTGACCGTGATCCTGGCGGCAGTGGCAGCTGCCATGGCCGCGCGCCGCTACGCGCTCCGGCACCTGGACAACATCGCGCTTTTGAAGACACTCGGCGCCACCCAGGGCTTCGTCATTGCCGTCACGGTCACCGAACTGGTCCTCGTGATCATGATGACCTCGGTGATCGGCGTGATCCTGGGTTACGGCGCGCAGTACGGACTCGCCATTATCGCCGCCGAGTTCGTCGGTTTTGTCTTGCCGCCGGCATCGGGCCAGCCTTTCCTGCTCGGCGTGCTGACTGCCGCCACTGTGGTTGTTGGCTTCGCGCTTCCACACCTGCTGAGTGTGGGGACGACGCCGCCGCTGCGCGTTCTGCGCAAGGACCTTCCGCCACCGCAGCTCGGTGCGGCTGCGACCTACGGTATCGCGCTCGCGGCTATGGCAGCACTCGTGCTGGTGATCGTCCGCGATCCGCTGCTGCTCGGTCTGATTGCGGGCGGACTTGTAGTCACGGCGCTGGTGTCCTTCGCGCTCGGTTGGCTGCTGGTCCGGTCGCTCAGCCGCTTCCGGGGTGCCGCCGGCGTGGCCTGGCGCTACGGCCTTGCCAACATCGCCCGGCGCGGCGGCGAAAGCGTGGTGCAGATAGTCGCCTTCGGCTTGAGCCTGATGGTTCTGCTGCTGCTCGGAGTGGTGCGAAACGACATTCTGAAGGCCTGGGAGCAGACGGTTCCGGCCAACGCGCCCAACCATTTCATGATCAACATCGAGCCGGAACAGCTGGCGCCCCTCAAGGCATTCTTCAAGGCAGAGGTCGGCCGCGATGTGTTTGCACTGGCGCTCATCCGTGGCCGCCTGACCGCTGTCAACGACACGCCGATCAGCCAGTACAAGGCGACCAACGCACAGGGCGCCACGTTCCTGCGGCGTGAGGCAAATATCACCTGGACCGATGTCCTGCCGGCGAGCAACCGGGTGACCGCCGGCACCTGGTGGGGCGAGGGTTACGCGGGAGACCCGCAGATCTCGCTGGACGCGGATCTCGCCCGGAACCTGGGCGTGACGGTGGGCGACACCATCACCTTCAACGTTGCCGGCGAGGACATCAAGGCGCCGATCACAAGCCTCCGGGAGATCGAGTGGGATTCGTTCCAGCCAAATTTTTTCGTCGTGCTGTCACCGGGACTGACAGCGGACCTGCCGCAGACCTACCTGGCCAGCGTTTATGTGCCCCGGGATCGCGTGGAGATCCTGAGCCGGCTCGTGCGCCAGTTCCCCGGCGTCACCGTTCTCGACCTGGAGGTGGTTCTCGCCCAGGTGCGGTCTGTCATCGACAAGGCGTCGATGGCCGTGCAATACGTGTTCCTGTTCACCTTGCTGGCCGGCATCGTGGTGCTGCTGGCGGCCGTCCAGCTCACCCGCGACGAACGCCGTTTTGAAAGTGCCATCCTCCACACACTCGGCGCTGCCCGCCGCAAGATCCTGCAGGGCGTCGCGGTCGAGTTCGTAACGCTAGGCAGCCTGGCCGGCGTGCTCGCCGCCGTTGGCGCGACGCTGCTCGGCTGGGGACTCGCCACCTACGCCTTCAAGCTCGAGTACACCGTCAGTGCCTTGCTGTGGCCGCTCGGGCTCGCGGCAGGTGCGCTGATCGTGGGCGTCACCGGGACGCTCGCCACGCGTAAGGCCGTCAACGAACCGCCTGTCGCCGTGCTCCGGGAAGGGTGAGCACGAAGCCAAAACTGATGTCCTGCGGCGCGGTGATCCTGCGGGAGACGCCGGCAGGCCATCGTGTGCTGATGCTCAGGGTCTTTCGCCACTGGGACTTTCCGAAGGGCCTCATGGAAGCCGGCGAAAGCCCGAAGCAGACGGCGCTGCGGGAAGTGCGCGAGGAATCGAGCATCGCGAACCTGGAGTTTCCGTGGGGCCACGGCTACATCGACACCGGGCCCTATAACCGCGGCAAGATTGCGCGCTACTTCCTGGCGCGGACTACGCAGGAAAAAGTAGAGCTGCTGCCGAGCCCGGACACCGGGCGGCCGGAGCACAGCGAGTACCGGTGGCTGAGCCTTTTGCAGGCGCGGCGGCTCGCATCACCTCGTGTCGCGCTCGTGCTGGACTGGGTCGAGGCGCAGCTCGCCGCTGAACGCACTCCGTAGCCCGCGGGCGGTGGCGGGAAGCCCTGACCGCCCGCATCGAGTCCGCGAGTCGGCGGGCGGTCAGGGCTTCCCGCC
>CAZPNN010000058.1:0-2702 GCA_964587605.1 uncultured Chromatiaceae bacterium | reverse complement strand
CAGGGTGTCTATCGCATCGTCTACGAGATCGAAGACCAGCGGCTGGTTGTTCTGGTGGTCAAGGTTGGGCATCGACGGGATGTTTATCGGGACAGCTGACTACGGGCATACTTCCGCGACCGTCCGGAGCTGCAACTCCCGTAGGAGCGCCTTCAGGCGCGACATTGTTGATCCCACCCCGTCGCCCGTCGGTCAACTACGGAACCAAACCTGCGGTTTGGCTGCCCGCAACTGCGTTGCCAAAAGGGAGCGTCCTGAGACGGCGTCCCGTGGCCGCGAAAATGGCGTTGGCGAGCGCGGGGGCGATGCCGGGCACACCCGGCTCCCCGACGCCACCGGGACGCCCGCCCTGGGGCAGCAGCTCGACGACTATTTCGGGTATATCTGCCAGGCGCTGCCACGGGTAGTCATTGAAGTTGCCCTGCTCCACGGCACCGTTGCGTACCGTGATGCGTCCCTGCAGGGCCACATTCAGCGCGTCCAGGATGCCACCGGTAATCTGTGCCTCGACAGCATCCGGGTGGATCACGGTGCGGCAGTCCACCACGCAGGCCACGCGTTCAACTCGCAGGGCGCCGTCATCCGCCACGCTGACCTCCACGACCTGGCCCACAAGGCTGTCGTGACTCTCGAAGAAGGCCACGCCCCTGCCGAAGCGCCGGCCGGGAACGCCTGGTAATGGCTCGCCCCAGCGGCCGAGCCGGGCTGCGGCACGGAGCACAGCCTGCTCCGCCGGCAGGCCCTCGAGGTGCCGCAGACGAAATTCCACCGGATCAATGCCGGCCGTCGCTGCGAGTTCATCCATGAAGCTCTCCAGCAGGAACGGGTTGATCGAATTCGACACGCTCCGCCAGAAGCCGGTTGGAATACCATCGTCCCGGGGCACGTAGGCCATGCGGACCATTGGCAGCGCGTAGCGCGGGCTGAAGGCTCCGCCGAGCGCACTCTTGTCTTTGGCGGCGTCGCCGCCGCGCGCGGAGGGCGTCCGCCGGTAGTTGCTCGCCACGACGGACTCGGACACCAGCGTGTAATCGAGGGCTGCGATACGGCCATCACTGCCCAGCGCGCCACGCACGCGGCCGGTGGCCGCTGGCCGGTACATGTCGTGGCGCAGATCTTCCTCCCGGGACCAGGTGAGCTTCACCGGCCGGCCGGGAACGGCCATCGCTGCGTGAGCGGCCTCGATCACAAAATCCATCTCGGCCCGCCGGCCGAAGCCGCCGCCCATCAGCGTGGAACGGATCGCCACTTGCCCGGGTGGAATGCCGGCTGCCTTGGCGGCTTCGTCCCGGGCGATGCTCGGCGCCTGGGTAGGCGCCCACACGGTCAGGCGCCCGGCGTCGAACCACGCGGTACAGTTCATGGGCTCCATGCAGGCATGGGCGAGAAACGGCAGTTCGTAGACGGCGGTCAGTGGCGCGGATCCCAGCGCAGCGGCCAGGCCATCGTCATCACGGAAGATGGACGCGGCGGGCGAGTCCAGCGCCTCGCGGTAGAACTTCCGGAGCGCCGAGGAGTCTGGCTGCACCGGATCCCCGGCCACGGGCTCGATCTGGAGTGTGGCGGCGGCCCGCTGTGCGGTCCACGTGTCCCCCGCCAGCACAGCCACCGCTCGTTCACCGAGAGCCACCACCCGTTCGACGCCCGGCATCGCCGCCGCAGCGCGGGCGTCGAAGCTGCCAATTCGCCCGCCCACGTGGGGCGAGTGCCGAACCGCGCCGTACAGCATCCCTGGCAGCACGGTATCGATAGCAAAGCGCGCCGCGCCCGTCACCTTGGCCGGGACATCGAGGCGCGGGAGCGAGCGGCCGAGCAGGCGAAATTGATCCGCGGTCTTCAGCACGGGCTTGCCGCGGGGCCGCTGCCGGGCAGCGTCGGCAGCCAGCTCGCCGTAGGTCGCCGACTTGCCGGTCTCCGGATCACTGACCACGCTTGCCGCCGTCAGCAGCCGTGCTGCAGGCACGGACCAGCGCTCGGCAGCGGCGGCGACCAGCAGGCCACGAGCTTCGGCACCCGCCTGGCGCAGGGTGTCCCAGGCATCAATCGTGCTGGAACTGCTGATGGTCAGCGACATGCCGAGCTGGTGAAAAACTTCCCGGATCAGGCCCGTGCCCACCCCGGCCCAGAACCGACCGTCGGTGGGTCCCAGTGGCTCGCCCCGGAGAAGAATGCCGAAGTTGAAGTAGTCCTTGTCGACGGGCGTAAATTCGTAGCGCACCTGGCGCCAGTCGGCGTCGAGCTCTTCAGCCAGCAGCATGGGCAGCGAGGTGGTAACGCCCTGACCCATCTCGGCCCGGTGGACGCCGCAGACGATGCGGCCGTCCTCACTGATCTTCAGCCAGGCGTTAAGCGTCGTCGCATCAGGACTGGTGGCGCCGAACGCCGCCGCCGCATCGCCATCGTCGAGCCGGCCGCGCGCATAGCGGAGCCCAAGGCCACCGCCAACGGCGAGGCCTGAAACGATTCCCGTTCCGATCAGTTGCCGGCGCGTGAAGGCCATGCGCAGCGTCCATGAAAAGTATGGTGAGTATACTCATGGGTGAGAAGGCGTCGCACGCAACGCAACCGCCGCCCGGTGAATCGCCTTGCGGAGGCGGGGATAGGTTCCACACCGGCAGATGTTCGTAATGGCTTCGTTGATGGCCGCGTCGTCGGGCTGGCTGCGCCCGCGGTTGCAGTCGCATAATCACCCCCATGGGAAT
>CAZPNN010000057.1:0-1951 GCA_964587605.1 uncultured Chromatiaceae bacterium | reverse complement strand
GCCGTGCTCGGCGCGGGCGCCGTCGGCCTGCTGAAGCAGACCACCAATGTCGACTGCCCGTGGTCGCTGGCAGAATTTGGCGGACAGCGACCCTACGTGCACCTGTTTGCCAAACGGCCAGTTAATGTGCCGCCGGCACGGTGCTTCCCGGGAGGGCATTCGTCGTCCGGGTTTGCGCTGTTTGCGCTGTACTTCCTGTGGCTCGGCCGAAGTCGTCGCGCGTCACGTCGCGCGCTGGCGCTGGCCTTGCTGGTCGGCGGGGTGTTTGCTTTCGGGCAGGAGGCCCGCGGCGCCCATTTCCTCTCACACGACCTGTGGAGTGCGGCCGTGGTCTGGTTCGTGTGTCTGGGCGTTTACGTTGTCGGCTACCGGGGCTCCGTCTGGGAGCCGGCCGTTGTCAGTCCGTCATCCACGCGCACATCGTCCCCGCCAGTGGAGTACGAACCGCAGCCATCGCTCTAAACGGCTCTACCGGTCGTTCGGGGAATTGCCTACGATGCGGCGATGCGCGAGGTGGCCGCAGCGAATGGGATACCCCGGCCGGCCCGTCTGGAGCCACTGGTCATCGCCTGCCTGGCCGCCACCTGGCTGATCTGGGGCTCCACCTACCTTGCGATCCGCTTCGCGCTGGTCAGTTTTCCCCCCTACCTGCAGATGGGCAGCCGCTTCCTGGTGGCGGGCCTGGCGCTTGCCGTCTGGATGCGCGGCGTGCAGCGAGCGCCCTGGCCGGACAGACGCCAATGGCGAAACGCCACGGTGGTCGGCGCGCTGATGCTCGCCGGCGGCATGGGCAGTGTCGCGGTGGCCGAGCAAACCGTCGGCTCCGGGCTGGTCGTCGTGTTCATCGCCGTCGTACCGCTGCTGATCGTGCTCATCAATCTGTTCTGGGGCGTGAAGCCGGGCCGCCTTGAACTGGGCGGCATCGGCGTGGGCCTGGCGGGCGTGGTGATGCTGACGCAGGGCGTCGGGTTTCAGGCCTCGCCATCCGGCTTGTTCGCGATGGTCACGGCCACGACGTGCTGGTCGCTCGGCAGTGTGTTAAGCCAGCGGTCGCTGCCGCTCGCGCCGGGCGCGATGGGCTTCGCCAGCGAGATGCTCTGCGGCGGGGTGGTGCTGATGGTTCTTGCCGCGCTGGCCGGCGAGTCGTTCAGCTGGCCGCCGCAGCCGCTCGCCGCCTGGGCCTGGGCGTACCTCGTCGTGTTCGGTTCGCTGCTCGCCTTCAACGCCTACATGGTGCTGCTGGCGAGAGCCTCGGCCGGCCTCGCCGCCAGTTACACCTTCGTGAATCCCGTGATTGCGATGCTGCTCGGCGTGGCCTTCGGTGGCGAAACGATTACCGGGTTCGAGTGGGCGGCCGCGGGCGTGGTGCTCGCCGGCGTGCTCCTGCTGATAGCAAAGCCGGCGCGCTGAGTCCGAGCGGTTACGGTTGCTTCTCTGGCCGTTGCTTTTCTGGCCGGTAGATCCCGTCGAACAGCGTTTGCCACGATTTTCCGCCGTCCTTCGAAAGTTCCCACAGCTGCCGCACCGAGTCGTCGGGCGGGTCCGTCCAGGTGATCCGGTTCCGGGCCGGTTTGCCCTCTTCGATGGAATCGCCTTCCAGGATCATCGCGCCGTCGATCAGGCCACCCTCCAGCTCGAGTGTGGTGCCTTCGCGCCACACCCAGAATTGCCGCCACTTGCCCCGCGCAGTGTCGAAAAAATTGAGGCTGGTGCCGGCACTGCCGGACGCGCCGGCCCAGGTTTCCTGGAGTACGCAGCGATCCAGAAGGGGTTCGATGCGGTTATGGCCGACGACGGAGCCGTCGAGGTTGGTGACTTGCCAGGTGCCTATCCAGAAGTCGAACTGGTGGGCACGGGGGTCGGAACAGCCCTTGTCGGCCGCCTGGACGACGCCCGCGACGAGGGCCAGGGTGAATATCGCGCCTAGACGTATCACTGTTTGCATCCGGAT
>CAZPNN010000056.1:0-1799 GCA_964587605.1 uncultured Chromatiaceae bacterium | reverse complement strand
CTCGTGTCGGCGGCCGCCCGCCAGCCCGCGCGCGGCCACCTTGGCCTCAGCGCCCGCGCCAAAGTACAACGACATGCGTGCCGAGCAGCCCGTTGCCACCGAAAATCGACGATTGACCCGCCCCACCGACTCCCCCCACACTCAGGCTCGCGTGATTGAAATGGCTATCCTTCAGAAGGACTCGCGACTCGCGGTCGCGATGAGCGCGCAACTCGGTCTGAAGACGCCCGTCGAAAGGGGCACGCTGGCCACGTTGACCGAATGCCTTGCCGCCGGCTTCGGCGACGACGACGTCGCCGCGATGCTCAAGCTGCGCGAGCAGGCAGCGGGCGTCGAGGTCAGATTCAAGTGATTCTCGCGAATCGCCTCCCCGTTCAATCCACCTTGGCGCCGGACACCCTGATGACCTCGCCCCATTTCGCGACCTCCTGCCGCAGAAAGGCTTCGGCCTCGGCCGGCGTGTCGCCGCGGGGCTGAACGTCCAGCTTCTCGAGGCGCGCCGCCATGCCCGGCGCCTGCAGGACGCGCATCATGTCCGCCTGGATCCGGTCAATCAGCGGCTTGGGCGTCGCGCCCGGGGCCAGCACCATCGTCCAGGCACTTGCCTCGAACCCCGGGAAGCCCGATTCGGCCAGCGTCGGCACGGCCGGGTATTGCGGAAGCCGCCTGGCGCTCGTCACCGCGAGCAGGCGCACCTTGCCCGCTTCGATCTGCGGAGCGACGTGCGGCCCGCCGTCGATGGTGAACTGGATCTGGCCGCCGAGCAGCGCGGCCATGGCCTGGGCTCCGCCACGGTAGGGGATGTGGATGAAATCGATGCCGGCTCGCATCCTGAACAGCTCGCCGCCCAGATGCGGAATCGTGCCGTTGCCGCCGGACCCCAGTGCCAGCTTGCCCGGATTCTTTTTCGCATAGTCGACGAATTCCGCGATGTTCCGCACCGGCAGTTCGGGATTCACGATGAGCATCAACGGCACGACGCCGAGCACCGTGACCGGCTTCAGCGTGTCGAACAGCTTGAAGCCCGGGTCCTTGTACAGCGCCGGCGCCGCCGATAGGGCGGCAGCGGCCACCAGCAGCGTATGGCCGTCGGGGGCCGCATTGGCCACCTGCGCCGCGCCGATGTTGCCGGAAGCTCCAGGACGGTTCTCGACGACCACCGGATGTTGCCAGGTGGCCGACAACTCCTGCGCCACTGCCCGTGCCAGTACGTCGGTCGTGGCGCCGGGCGCAAAGGGAACGATGAGGGTGACCGTTTTCGATGGAAAGGCCTGCGCCCGGGGCTGCTCCGCAAACACGACGAGCACGCAAGCAACGCAAGTGAGCGCAATGATGCGGGCCGTTTGGCTGAAATTCATGGGGATCCCTCTCGCAAGTCAGGATGGACATGCACCCGCAGGCCGGTTCCGGCTACTCGAACTTGATCCCGGCGTCCTTGACGATGCGCGCGACCTTGTCGGTCTCGGTGCGCACCTTGTCCGCGAACTGCTGCGGCGTGCTGCTTTGCGCCGTCAGGCCCAGGTCGCTCAGGCGCTCGCGCACTTCCGGCAGCGCGGCGATCGCCGTAAGTTCCTGATTGAGGCGGCCGATGGCGGCGGCCGGCATGCCGGCGGGCGCGAGGATTCCCCACCAGTTGGTGAACTCGAAGCCCTTGACCGTCTCGCCGATGCCGGGCACGTCGGGCAACGTCGCCAGCCGCGGGCCGGTGACGGCGATCGCTTTCAGTTTCCCCGCCTTGACCTGCGCCATGGCCGAGCCGTCGATGACAATGTCGATCTGTTCGCCTAGCAGCGCGGTGA
>CAZPNN010000055.1:0-13678 GCA_964587605.1 uncultured Chromatiaceae bacterium | reverse complement strand
CAGCGCGAAGCAGTCGGCGCTGGCAGAAAATGGCGACGACAAACATCCCGGCACCGAGATAAAGCACGCCGGGATTACCAATCCACGTCACCGTCATATCGGTCAGCAAGGGGCCAACGAGCGCGCCGGTAGTGCCGCCCGCGGCAATGACGCCAAACAGCCGCCGCGTCTGGCTGGCGTCAAACAACTCCAGCAGGAAGCTCCAGAACACGGACACGATGAACAGGTTGAGAACGCTGATCCAGACGTAGAAAAATTGTGCGACTGCCAGATTGCTCTCGTCCGTGGCCAGCGCCAGACCGACACCGAGCAGCGAGATCGCCACCACGCCATAGATCCAGGGCAGAAAGGCGCTGCGCCGGAACTTCGTACAGGCCCAGCCGTACAACGGCACGACGGCCAGCGACACGATCCAGGTAACGACGTAAAGATCCGTGACCCGCTCGGCACCCAGGATGGTACCGACCGTCTCGCGCACCGGCCGAACCGCGAAGTACCCGCCGAGGACACAGAAGAAGAGCAGGAAGGCGGTGACCACCGCCGGAATTTCCTCCGGCTCGATCCTTGCGGCCTTGCCGAGCAGCTGGCCTAAGCGGGACGAAGCGGAGTTGTTCATGGTTGCGGTGGGTCGGCAGCGAGCTTGCCAAACAAGCTATCCCAGTCGGTGTCTGGTGGCGTCTCGGCCGCATAGAGTTCAAAGGTGCGGTTGCGTGCGGCCGCAGACTTCAGCGCCGCGACGCAGACCCGGGCCACATCGCCCCTGGGAATCACGCCCGTGCCTTTGTCACCCTGCTCAAGCCGGACGCCGGACTGCCCGCCCGGTTTATCGGTTAGCCCACCGGGCCTGACGATGGTGTAGGGAACGCCGCTCGCGCGAACGGCCTCCTCGCCCTTGCCCTTCCAGATCAGGACATTGTCGAACATGCGGTTGAGGACGTGATCTTTCTGGGTTACACCGGCTGAGGAAACGACGACCAGCTGGTCCGCTTTAGCGGCCGCAGCCGCCTCTGCCAGGTTACGGACACCCTGATAGTCCACGAACTCGGGGCCATTCGCAGGATCCTTGCGCGTGGCGCCGATGGCTACAATGACGTAGCGGACGCCAGGCATGGCGGCATCCAGGGTCGGGCGCTGACGCACGTCGCCCGTGGCGTATTCAATGCCGTCACCGAGGACCGGCCGGGCTTTGTCAGCATCGCGGACCAGGGCCCGCACCCGGTAGCCCGCGCTCGTCAGTTCGCGCACAACCTGCTGGCCTGTGCGCCCGCTGGCGCCTGCCACGAGCACGAGGTCGCCGGCGGCGTCTGCCGACTGATTACTAACGACGAGCAGCAGGACTGCTGCCCAGGTCCAGATCGGTGAAATTTTCCGCATGACTGAAGTGCCCTGACCGAATGCCGCGGGCAGTATAGCCGCAGTCGACGACTCAGGAGTCCTGGGTGACCGCAAGAATCTGCAGGGAGTTGGTCTTGCCGGCAACGCCCGACAGTTCACCCTTGGTAACGATAACGAGGTCGCCCACGCGGACATGCCCCATCGAAAGGAGCAGCGTGAACACTTCCTGGTAGATCCGCGCGACGTCCGTGTGGGTGATGTCGAATGCCACCGGGTAAACGCCGCGGTACATCACGACCCGGCGGCGCGTGGCTTCGTGACGCGTGAAGGCAAAGATCGGAATGTCGGATCGAATGCGGGACATCCACAGCGGTGTGGAGCCGGACTCGGTCAGGGCGATGATGGCCGTCACCGGCAGGTGATTGGCGGTGTACATGACAGCCATCGCGATGGCCTCGTCTGCCGCATGAAACTGATCATCGTTGCGGTGGCTTGGCCGGCCAAGCGTCAGGTAGTAGGCCTCGGCGCCAACGCACACCTCGGCCATCGTCCTGACGGCCCGCACAGGATAGTCGCCCACTGCCGTCTCGGCAGACAACATCACCGCGTCGGTGCCGTCGAGCACGGCATTGGCAATGTCGGAAACCTCGGCGCGGGTCGGCACCTGGCTGTGAATCATGGATTCCAGCATCTGCGTGGCAGTAATGGCCACCTTGTGCCGGTGCCGGGTCATTTTCAGGATCTTTTTTTGCAGGCCGGTGAGGCCCGCGTAGCCCATTTCCACACCAAGGTCACCGCGCGCCACCATGACGGCATCGGACGCGTCGATGATGCTTTCGAGATTGGCGATAGCCTCGGTCCGTTCGATCTTGGCAACCAGCAGCGCGGTGCCGCCGGCTTCGCGCAGCAATGCCCGGGCCTCGTGCAGGTCGTCCGCGCGACTGACAAAGGAAACCGCCAGCCAGTCCACACCAAGGGCCGCCGCCCGCCGGACATCTTCCCGGTCCTTGTCCGTCAGGGCGGGCGCCGACAAGCCGCCGCCCTGCTTGTTGATTCCCTTGTTGTCAGCGAGCCTGCCGCCCTGCGTGACGATGCAATGGATCCGGGTGCCGGTCACCTGCTCGACGGTCAGGGTAATGAAACCGTCGTCCAGCAGGAGCACATCGCCCTTCCCGACATCCTGGCTCAGCGTCTCGTAGGCCACGCCGACGCTTTTTATGGATCCCGCATCCGGGTCGAGGCTCGGGTCGAGGATGAAAGGCTGGCCGTCTTCCAGCTGCACAGGTCCGTCGCGAAAGCGCTGGATGCGGATCTTCGGACCCTGCAGGTCCCCGAGCACCGCAACGTACTTGCCAGCCCGGTCCGCGACTTCGCGGACCATACGGACCCGGCGTTCACGATCACCGGCCTTGCCGTGCGAAAAATTGACGCGAACCACGTCGGCGCCCGCGGCGATCAGTTGCCCGAGCTTGTCGGGATCGTCCGTGGCGGGGCCCAGCGTGGCAATGATCTTCGTCCTGCGCATGACGAAATGCACCACCGACACAACAACTACCGGGCAGCATTATCACACAAGGCTCCCCGGTACGAGGATGTCAGGCGACCAGGACGATACGCAGATCGTTGACGTTGGTGCGCGTGGGCCCGGTGATCACGAGGTCATCGAGGGCGGCAAAGAAGTCGTAACTCCGTTGCGCCGCCAGAAGGCCCTCCGCATCCTGGCGGCTCCCGGCAGCCCGCGTCAGCGAATCGGGCGTGAGCAGGCCGCCGGCGTTGTCTCCCGTCCCGTCGATGCCATCCGTGTCGGCGGCCAGGGCGTGTACGCCGGCATCCTCTCCCAGGGCCAGCGCCAGTGCGAGCAGGTACTCGCCATTGCGGCCACCCCGCCCATCAGCCTGCGTCACGGCCACGGTCGTCTCGCCGCCGGAGATGATCGCGGCCCGTTGCCGGCTTGCCCGCAGGCTGCGGACCAGCGCGGCGTGATCCCGCGCCGCATCGCGGGCAGGGGCACTGACGTCGGGGACCACGTGCGCGGGCCAGCCTGCGCCCTCGGCAGCTCGTGCCACCGCCGCCAACGCCGTGGCCGAGCTGGCGACGATCCGGGCCGTTACGGGTGCAGCGACGTCCGGCAACGCAACCGACGGCACACCGCGAACGCAGGCCGGTTCCTCGAGCGCACGGGCAACGCCGGGCGACAGCGCTATCCCGTACCGGGTCACGATGGCCCGCGCCTGGGCCCTCGTCCCCGGATCCGGGGACACCGGCCCCGAGCCAATGTCGCCGATCGCATCACCTGGCACGTCGGAGATCGCGAACAGCAGGATTTCGCCCGCCCGGATCTGGCGGGCCAGACCGCCGCCCTTGATTGTCGAGAGCTTGCGCCGGACCGTGTTGATCTCGGCGATGCTGGCCCCGGACGCGAGCAGGCTCCGTGTGACATTCTGTTTGTCAGCCAGGGTGACTCCCGGTACGGGCTGCACCAGCAGCGCCGATGCGCCCCCCGACAGCAACACGATGCAGCGATCGGCCGGACGGCTTGCGCGCGCCAACTCAAGCAGGCGCGCACCGGCGGCAACGCCTGCGTCGTCGGGTACCGGGTGGCCCGCTTCGAGAATCCCGATGCCCGGTGCCCGCTCGCCGGGCGCAAGACCATGACCGTAGCGGGTGACGACGGCGCCCCATAGCGGACCTAGCCCGTGAGCGGCGTGGTGGGCAGCAACCGTCGCCGCCATGCGGGCAGCCGCCTTGCCGGCGCCGAGCACCAGCGTGCGGCCGGCGGGCGGCGTGACAGGCAGGAACGGTGGCAGGCAATTCGCGGGATCAGCCGCGGCGACACCGGCGCGAAACAGCCGGATCAGCAGCTCACTTTCGGGGCCGTGCACGGCTCGTTTTGGCACCGGCCGCTGCACGCTCGGCAAGCATGGCGACGGCCGGCAGCACCGTGCCATCCAGACACTCGAGGAACGCGCCGCCGCCGGTCGAGACGTAGGACACCTGCGTGGTGAGGCGGTACTTTTCGAGCGCCGCCAGCGTGTCGCCACCGCCAGCCACGCTGAAAGCCTTCGACTTCGCCACTGCCTGGGCAATCCGTTTCGTTCCGCGCCCGAACTTGTCGATCTCAAACACCCCGACAGGGCCGTTCCAGATCACAGTCCCGGCGCGCGCTATCAGTTTTGCGTAGCGCTCGGCTGTTTGTGGTCCGATGTCGACTATCAGTTCGTTCGCACCCACCCTGCTGACAGGGCGGGTCGTCGCAACAGCGCTGGGCGATATGCTTTTGGCCACGACCACGTCCGACGGGAGCGGAACGGTGGCCCTGAAACCCCTGCCAGCCAGGCGCCGGGCCTCGCCAAGCAGGCTCATCTCGCAAAGTGACTTGCCGACCGGATAGCCCGCCGCGGCGATGAAGGTGTTGGCAATTCCGCCGCCGACAATCAGTTGATCCACCTGCGACGCCAGTGACTTCAGCACCGTGAGCTTGGTGGAGACCTTCGAGCCGCCAATGATGGCGACCACCGGCCGCGCCGGCTTGCGCATGATCCGGTCGATCGCTTCAAGCTCCGACATCAGGAGAGGACCGGCGCAGGCCACCGGCGCGTACTTCGCGACGCCGTGGGTGCTGGCCTCCGCGCGGTGAGCGGTGCCAAACGCGTCCATCACGAAGATGTCGCACAGTTTCGCCATTTTGCGGGCGAGGGCCGACGAGTCCTTCTTCTCGCCCACGTTGAAACGCACGTTCTCGCAGAGCGCCACCTCGCCACCGGCAATCTCGAAGCCGTGCAGCCACTCGCGCACCAAGGGCACTGGCCTGCCCAGCAGTTCCGCAAGCCGCCGGGCAACGGGCCGCAGCGACAGCTCGGGATCGTAGACCCCCTCCTTCGGTCGCCCCAGATGCGACAGCAGGATCACGGCCGCCCCTCGTTCCAGCGCCAGGCGGATGGTTGGCAGGGCCGCCAGGATCCGCGCCTCGCTGGTCACCCGGCCGTTCTTCACCGGCACGTTGAAATCGACCCGGATGAGCACCCGCTTGCCGGCGAGACTCAAGTCGGTCATCCGCAGGACGTCGGTCGTCATTTGGCGTTGATGAGTGCAAGAGTGGTATCGAGCATGCGGTTGGAAAAGCCCCACTCGTTGTCGTACCAGCTCAGCACCTTGACGAGCGTTCCACCACCAACCCGCGTCTGTGTGGCATCAAAAATGGAACTTCGCGCATCGTGGTTGAAGTCCACCGACACCAGGGGCTCGGTGTTGTAGCCGAGGATGCCCTTCAGCTCGCCCTCGGACGCCGCCTTCAGAATGCCGTTGACCTCGTCCACCGTCGTGGCTCGCCCCGCGGTGAACGTGAGGTCGACCACGGACACATTGATGGTGGGCACGCGCATGGCGAAGCCGTCCAGCTTGCCGTTCAGCTCCGGAAGCACGAGCCCGACGGCGGCCGCGGCGCCCGTCTTGGTCGGAATCATTGACTGAGTGGCCGAACGGGCGCGACGCAGGTCCTCGTGATAAACGTCGGTCAGCACCTGGTCGTTGGTGTACGCATGAATCGTGGTCATCAGGCCCTGGACCAGGCCCAGCTTCTCGTGCAGAGGCTTCACAAGCGGCGCCAGGCAGTTGGTCGTGCACGAGGCATTGGAAATGACGGTGTGGGCCGCCTTGAGCGACTTGTGATTGACGCCGTAAACGATCGTGGCATCGACATCCTTGCCGCCGGGCGAGGAAATAATGACCTTCTTTGCGCCGGCCTTCAGGTGAGCGGATGCTTTCTCCTTGCTGCTGAACAGGCCGGTGCACTCCAGCACGACCTCCACACCGAGTTCGCCCCACGGCAGTTCGGCGGGATTGCGCTTGGCCAGCACCCGGATCCGGTCACCGTTCACCACCATGTGATCACCGTCGACCACGACAGTCCCTGGAAACTTGCCGTGGGCGGTGTCGTGGCGTGTGAGGTGCGCGTTGGTGTTCGCGTCACCCAGGTCGTTGACGGCGACGATCGAAATTTCGCCGGTGCGCTTCGCCTCGTAGAGGGCGCGCAGAACATTCCGGCCGATTCGGCCGTAACCATTGATGGCAACTTTGACAGGCATCCGAACGACTCCTTTGGCTATTTCGCGCCGAGCAACTCCAGCGCTTCCTTCACAACGCGCTCCGGGGTGAATCCGAAGTGCAGAAACAGATCCCTGGCGGGTGCTGACTTCCCGAAAGTGTCGAGACCGATGATACGACCCGCCGGGCCGACCCAGCGATGCCAGGTTTCGGTCACACCGGCTTCGATGGCGATCCGGCGAGATACTACAGCCGGCAGCACGGCCTCCCGCCACCTGGCATCCTGCGCGGCAAACACCGTAGGGCAGGGCATGGAAACCACGCGTACCCCATGACCCTGCGCGGTGAGGGCGTCCGCAGCGGCAACCGCCAGTGCCACTTCCGAACCGGTGGCGATCAGGATCAGGTCGACTTTGCCAGCATCCTTGAGGATGTAGCCACCGCGCCGGATCGCCGCAATCTGTGCGGCGTCGCGCGGCTGCGCGGGCAAGGCCTGGCGGGTCAGCACCAGGCTACTGGGGCCTTTGGATCGCTCGATGGCGTCCTGCCAGGCCACGGCAGTTTCGACGGCGTCGCAGGGTCGCCAGACCCACATGTTGGGAATCAGCCGCAGGCTCGCTGTGTGTTCGACGGCCTGGTGGGTTGGCCCGTCTTCGCCAAGACCGATCGAATCGTGGGTAAAGACAAAGATGGTGCGGAGCTCCATCAAGGCAGCCATGCGCAGCGCGTTGCGCGAGTAGTCGGAGAATGTCAGGAAGGTGCCGCCAAACGGAATGAAGCCACCGTGCGCCGACATGCCATTCATCGCAGCCGACATGCCGAACTCGCGGACGCCCCAGGAAATGTAGTTCCCGGCAACGCTTGACGGCGTGATCGTCACCGCCGCCTTCGTCCGGGTGAGATTCGAACCCGTCAGGTCTGCCGAGCCGCCGAACAGCTCGGGCACTGCAGGCGCCAGTGCATTCAGCGCGTCTTCGGAGGACTTGCGTGTGGCCTTCGCGCCGGTTTCTGCAGCAACCCTGGCCAGCGCCGCTTTGACGTGGTCTGTCCAACCCTTCGGGAGATCACCGGCCATGCGACGGCTGAACTCTGCCGCCAGTTCCGGAAAGTCCCTGGTGTAGCCGGCAAAAAGAGCCTGCCACTCCTGTTCGAGTTCGGCGCCACGGGCACGTGCGTCCCACCCGGCGCGAATCGGTTCCGGCACCTCGAACGGCGGCGCGGTCCAGTTAAGCTTCTTGCGGGCCGCGGCGGCCTCTTCGGCACCGAGCGCCTCGCCGTGGACCTTCTCTGTCCCCTGCTTGTTCGGCGCACCCCAGCCGATAATCGTCTTGCAGCAGATCAGCGACGGCCGCGCAGTTTCCGCGCGAGCCGCCTCGATGGCCTTGCGCACGGCTTCCGCGTCGTGGCCGTCGACGTCAGCGATGACGTGCCAGCCGTACGCGCGGAACCGGGCCGGCGTGTCGTCAGTGAACCAGTTCTGCACGTGGCCGTCGATCGAGATGCCGTTATCGTCGTACAGGCAGATCAGCTTGCCGAGGTTAAGCGTGCCGGCCAGCGAGCAGGCCTCGTGCGAAATGCCTTCCATCAGGCAGCCATCACCGAGAAACACCCAGGTGTGGTGGTTCACCACCGGGAATCCCGGCCGGTTGTAGTCCGCCGCCAGCAGCTTCTCGGCCAGCGCCATGCCAACGGCATTGGCCAGCCCCTGGCCCAGGGGGCCTGTGGTGGTCTCGATACCCAGGTGCAGGTCACGCTCCGGGTGACCGGCCGTGTGGGAACCCAATTGCCTGAAGCGCCGGATGTCGTCGAGGGACAGCGGGTACCCGGTGAGGTTCAGGAGCGAGTAAAGAAGCATCGAGCCGTGGCCGTTCGAGAGCACGAAGCGGTCCCGGTCGGGCCACGCCGGGTTGGCGGGATTGTGGCGGAGAAAATCGTTCCAGAGCACTTCGGCGATGTCGGCCATGCCCATGGGCATGCCCGGGTGGCCGGACTTGGCCTGCTCGACGGCGTCTAAGGACAAAGCGCGGACGGCATTGGCCAGTTTCCGGCGTTCAGCGGCAGGGCGGGACGTCCGGGTTGTGGTCAGCATGGCACCCCCAACGCTCCGGGACGAGTGATGAGGATTGCTCGCGAAAGCCCGCAGCGGGCGCGCATTGTCGCGTAACAGTGCAATAGCCGCAACGGGTTCGGGCCCCGCGACTTATGTCACCGGCACCCTGGTAAGCGGCATACCCGACGATCAGCGTCTATAATTCCCGACCCGAACAACCACCACCGGACAGTCCATGGCCAGCCGCACGCTCTTTACCTCCGAATCCGTCTCCGAAGGTCACCCGGACAAGATGGCGGACCAGATTTCAGACGCCGTCCTGGATGCGATCCTGACCCAGGATCCCGAAGCACGCGTCGCCTGTGAAACCCTGATCAAGACCGGCTTCGTGCTGGTATCCGGCGAAATCAGTACGAGCGCATGGGTCGACCTCGAGGCTCTCGTGCGCAAGGTCGTCTGCGACATTGGCTACGACCACTCGGACAAGGGCTTCGACGGCAATTCCTGCGGCGTACTGAACGCCATCGGCAAGCAGTCTGCGCATATCTCCCAGGGCATCTCGCGGAAGAAGAAGCGGGCGCAGGGCGCCGGCGACCAGGGAATGATGTTCGGCTATGCGGCGAAGGAAACTGACGTGCTGATGCCGTTGCCCATTACCCTGGCGCACCGGCTCGTAAAGCGGCAGTCAGAAGTGCGCCGCAAGGGCAAGCTCAAGTGGCTGCGCCCGGACGCCAAGAGCCAGGTCACGGTGGTGTACGAAAACGACAAACCTGTCGGCCTCGATGCCGTGGTGCTGTCGACGCAGCACGCCCCCGACATCAAACAGAAGGACCTTCGTGAGGCAGTAATCGAGGAGATCCTGAAGCCGGTGATCGGCAGGAAGTGGTTCGCGTCGCTTAAGAACGACAAGATTCACATCAACCCGACCGGCGCCTTCGTGATCGGCGGACCAATGGGGGACTGCGGCCTCACCGGCCGCAAGATCATCGTCGACACCTACGGCGGCATGGCCCGCCACGGCGGCGGCGCCTTCTCCGGCAAGGACCCGACCAAGGTCGACCGGTCGGCTGCGTATGCCGCGCGTTACGTCGCCAAGAACATCGTTGCCGCCGGCATCGCCGACCGCTGCGAGGTGCAGGTTTCCTACGCCATCGGCGTTGCGGAACCGACGTCGGTCAGCGTGGATACCTTTGGCACCAGCACGTTCAGTCCGGAACGGCTTACCCAACTGGTCCGCAGGCACTTCGACCTGACTCCCTATGGCATCCGGGAAATGCTGGACCTGCACCGGCCCATCTACCAGGCGACGGCGGCCTATGGCCACTTCGGCCGTGAAGATCCAGACTTTACGTGGGAACGAACTGACAAGGCAGAAGCGCTGCAGCGGGACGCCCGCGGCAAGCGCTGATCGCGCCGCCCAGAACCAACTTGCAAGCCTGAACACCTTAAGGACCTGAACAAGATGAGCACCAAGCCCGTTTTCGCTGGCACGGACGACTTTCGCGTCGCCGATCTGAAACTCGCCGAGTGGGGCCGCAAGGAAATCGCGATCGCCGAGACCGAGATGCCCGGCCTGGTGGCGGTTCGCGAGGAGTTCGGCAAGGCCCAGCCACTGAAGGGCGCGCGTATCGCCGGCTGCCTGCACATGACGATCCAGACCGCCGTACTGATCGAGACACTCGTCAAACTCGGTGCCGAGGTGCGCTGGTCGTCGTGCAATATCTTCTCGACCCAGGATCACGCCGCCTCGGCAATCGCCGCGGCCGGTATCCCGGTGTTTGCCTGGAAGGGCGAGACTGAAGAAGAGTACTGGTGGTGCGTCGAGCAGACCGTTCGGGGCCCCAACGGCTGGGTCCCCAACATGATCCTCGATGATGGCGGCGACCTCACGGCGATCCTGCACGACAAGTACCCGGAGATCATGAAGGGCGTCCGGGGAATTTCCGAGGAAACTACCACGGGCGTCTCACGCCTTTACGAAATGGCCAAGAACGGCAGCCTCAAATGCCCGGCCATCAACGTGAATGACTCGGTCACGAAATCGAAGTTTGACAACCTGTACGGCTGCCGGGAATCGCTCGTCGACGGGATCAAGCGGGCCACAGACGTGATGATCGCCGGCAAGATTGCCGTGGTCGCCGGCTATGGGGACGTCGGCAAGGGCTGCGCCCAGTCGCTCCGTGGCCTCGGCGCCACGGTGTGGATCACGGAGATCGATCCGATCAATGCCCTGCAGGCGGCAATGGAAGGCTATCGCGTCGTGACGATGGACCACGCCTGCGACAAGGCCGACATCTTCGTCAGCGCCACCGGAAATTTCGGCGTCATCACCTACGATCACATGGCGAAGATGAAGAACCAGTCTATCGTCTGCAACATCGGTCACTTCGACAGCGAGATCGATGTGGCGGGCCTGCGCGCGCTCAAGTGGGAAAACATCAAGCCGCAGGTCGATCACGTCATCTTCCCGGACGGCAAGCGGATCATCCTGCTGGCCGAGGGCCGCCTGGTAAACCTCGGCTGCGGCACGGGCCACCCGAGCTTCGTCATGTCCAACTCCTTCACCAACCAGGTCCTCGCCCAGATGGACCTCTGGCAGAACCCGACGAAGTACGAGAAGAAGGTCTATGTGCTGCCGAAGCACCTCGACGAGAAGGTTGCCCGCCTGCACCTGAAGAAAATTGGCGTCGAACTGACCACGCTCACGCAGAAGCAGGCCGAGTACCTCCGCGTTCCCGTTGAGGGCCCCTACAAGCCGGATCACTATCGCTACTAGAAGCGACGCCGGTTGGCTGCGGTGACGGACGGCAACCCGCTACTCCCGCAGTCGACCGTCCCCGGCCTGATCCCGACCCTCAACAACACGGGCTGGATGACCGAAACTCTCGACGACTACTCCCGGGCCTTCACGGAATACGCCGGCAGCATCCAGGCTGAGTGCCTCGATATCGGTTGTGCGTACGGCGTCGCCACCCTGCCCGCGCTCGCCAACGGCGCACGGGTGCTGGCTTGCGACCTGGAACCGAGGCACCTCGAGATTCTGGCCCAGCGGGTGCCGCCCGGTGACCGGGACCGGTATCGCAGCCAGCCCGGCGCCATGCCAGACGTGGATTTTCCGCGGGCAAGCTTCGGCGCCATTCTTTGCGCCCGGGCGCTGCACTTCCTGCGCGGCCGAGATATCGAAACCACCGTGCGCAAGATGCACGACTGGCTGCTCCCCGGCGGGCGCATTTTCCTGATTGCCGACAGTCCCTACGTCGGGCCGTGGTGGAAGCTGTCGCCAGAGTACGAACGGCGCAAGCGCGAGGGCTGCCCCTGGCCGGGCTTCGTGCAGGATTACGCCGCCCTGCTCCCGTCGGGCAGTATTGCGTCGGAGCACCCCGGGTTTATCCACCCGCTGGACCCCGACATTCTCAGTCGGGTCGCGGCGCAAGCCGGGTTCGAGATACTCGAAGCGGGCTTCCTCAAGAAAGGCGGGAAGGGCGGAACTGGTCGTGAACACGCCGGTTTAATTGCCCGCAAACCCGGCGCATAACGCGACCCTTTTCGCATTATTCAGAGCCCGTAGGACCGGACCCCGCGATGACTGCGAACCCGGTTCGCCGCCGGGCCCGGACCACCGCTATAGTTCTGCCGTGGCGAACCCCTTCCGCATCCTGCACATCACCGATCCGCATCTCCACGCGCATCGCGAGGCGCGAATGCGCGGCGTAAACACGGACGACACCCTGGTCGCCACCTTGAATCAGGCTCTCAGCGATCCACGCGGGCCCGATGTGATTCTGGCCACTGGCGATCTCGTGCAGGACGAGACCCGCGCCGGCTATGAGCGCTTCCGGGATCTGACGGAAAACCTGGGTCCGCCCGTTTATTGCCTGCCAGGCAACCACGACTCACCCACGATCATGCGCGAAGTGCTGGCACGGAAGCCATTCCAGTACTGCGGGTTTGCACAACACGCAGGCTGGTCGCTCGTGATGCTCAACACCTATGCCAGTAACGACGACGGTGGACGCCTGGCGCCGCAGGAACTGGAGTTTCTTGACCAGACGCTGACTGCCAGTAGTTCCGCTCATTGCCTGATCGCCATGCACCACCACCCGGTGCCAATGGGCAGCCGCTGGCTGGATAGCGTCGCGCTGCGCAACTCCGATGAGTTCCTGGCGATCTGCGACCGGCACAGCCACGTGCGCGGGATCGTCTGGGGACACGTCCACCAGGCCTCGGACCGGGAACGAAACGGCGTCCAGCTGATGAGCACACCATCCACCTGCGCCCAGTTCAGGCCCGCGTCCGATAAATTCGCCCTGGATACCCGTCCGCCCGGGTACCGGTGGATTGATCTGCACGCCGATGGCAGCATCGACACCTCGGTAGTCTGGGTGGAGTAATTCGAATGCTGACCACGCACCGCGGGATCCGCCCGGCTCGGGGCAAGACGTGGGCGCTGCTGATTCCGTTCCTGATCGTCGGCCTGCATTCGGCTGCCGCCCCTGCCCTGCCTCTCTGGGAACTCACCGACACGAGCAATCGGATCAGGTTGCTGGGATCGATCCACTTTCTTCGGGCGTCCGACTATCCCCTGGACCCGGCAATCACCGGGGCCTTCGATGACGCGGACGTGGTGCTGATGGAGATCGACATGGACGATCTCGACCCGGTTGCCAGTTCACAGACCATAGCGACACTTGCCGTGGACAGCCGGGGCCGGAAATTGCCGGAACTGCTGGGACTGGATGCCTGGCGAGCGGCGTCTGCAGAAGCGCGCGAACTCGGCCTCGATCTGACACCCCTGGCGCCCTTCGAACCCTGGTACGCGGCTGTCGTGGTCACACAGCAACGGCTTGCCCAGCTCGGATTCGACCCGTCGTTCGGCATCGAGACACGATTGGCAGCCGATGCCCAGAAACGCGGGAAGGAGATACGCGGGCTCGAAACCCTGGAGAGCCAGCTTGGGACGCTGGATACACTGTCGCCGCAGGCGCAACGCGTCTTCCTGCAGAGCACGCTGGAGGAAGCTGGCGAGGCAGGAGAGATTGCTGACTCAATGATTGCTGCCTGGAAGACCGGCGACGTCAAGATCCTGGATGCAGAACTCCTCGATAGCGTGCGCAAGCAGCGTGAGGTTTACCGGGCGCTCATCACTCGCCGAAATGAGAATTTCGCCAGCGCCATTGGCGACCTCGTGAACGACAAGAAGGATTACCTGATCGTCGTCGGTGCCCTGCACCTGGTCGGCCCGGACAGCGT
>CAZPNN010000054.1:0-3563 GCA_964587605.1 uncultured Chromatiaceae bacterium | reverse complement strand
TCGAGCGGCAAATGGGTCGTCTGCGATCGATTCACCGATGCCAGCCATGCCTACCAGGGTGGTGGGCGCGGCCTGCCTGCCTGTACCATCGATACACTGGCCACGGTGGTTCAGGGCGAGCTGCGGCCGGACCTGACCCTGTTGCTGGACGTGCCACTGGACGTCTCGGCGGCGCGCCAGGCCGGACGCGGTCAGCGGGATCGTTTTGAGCAGGAGTCCGTCGAGTTTTTCAAGCGCGTGCGTCAGGCTTACCTCGATCTCGCGGCACGCGACACGGCCCGAATCCGGCTCATCGACGCCAGTCGCCCGCTGGACGCTGTCCAGGCAGACATTCGCCTGGCGCTACGGAGTCTGGTGTAGATCTGACCTCAGGTATAATTTGTAACCAGATGAATGGGAAGCCTTTCCAGATGATCAATGCTCCCTGGCTGGAAAGTGCCGTGCAGCGCTTCGAGGGGCGCCTTACGCGCGGACAAACACCCCAGGCGCTGCTGATCCACGGCCCCGCCGGCATCGGCCGCCGGCACTTGGCGTTGACGCTCGCCGCCCGGCTGCTCGACTCCGACTGGCGTCCATCGATCGACGTACCCGGAGCGCTTCTGGGTGGCGTGCCGCACCCCGACTACTGGAATGTCGGGGTCGACGACGAATCCCGGGTGATCAGGATCGATCAGATCCGGGAGTTGAACCAGGCTCTTGGCCTGACGAGTCACAGGCGCGGGTGGAAGGTCGGACTCATCTGGCCGGCGGATGCACTGAATCACAATGCCGCTAACACCCTGCTCAAGACTCTTGAAGAACCTGCTTCAGGCACAACGCTTCTCCTCGTTGCGGACTCGCCGAGCCGGCTCCCGGCGACCATCGTGAGCCGCTGCGAACGCATTCGCCTGTCCCCCCCAACCCGGCCGGTCGCCCTGGCCTGGCTTTTAGAGCGCCATCGCGATCGTGCGGCGTGCGAGCGCGCCCTGGAATTTGCGTCCGGAGCTCCGCTCATGGCGCGGGACCTGCTTGGTGATGGGGACAACGCGGGTGTTGCGAGGCTCCTTGCCGAACTCGGCGACGAGTTGCAGCAACTGATCGACCGTGCCGTGCCGCCGACCACGCTGGCCCGCACCTGGGCCCGGCGCGACGCCAGTGTCTGTTTGCGCTGGCTATACCTGCAGACAGCGGAACTGCTGCGCCGGCAGGCACGCGCTCCGAATGATCACGGTGAAGCAAGGTTGCCCTTGAAAATTCCCGATGCTCCCGTGAACATGGCAGCCTGTAGCGCGTACCTGGATCAGATCGTGGAGGCCCAGCGCCTCAAGGACCGCTCGCTGAACATGGAAGTGATATTCGCCGATCTGCTTATGTGGTGGTACGGTGCGGCTGGAGCTGCCAGGTAGAATGATGTCGAAACCGGGATTGCTGACGCTGACCATCAGGGACAAGAGCGCCCTGTATCTGGCCTATATGCCGTTCGTTCGCAATGGCGGCCTGTTCATTCCGACCGGGAGCAGTTATCGCATCGGAGACGAGGTCTTCATGCTGCTGAATATCATGGGTGAAGACGAAAAAATCCCGGTCGCGGGGCGAGTGATCTGGGTGACGCCCAAGGGCGCCCAAGGCAAGCGCACCGCGGGGATCGGTGTCCAGTTCAGCGACCAGGATGGTGGCGCTACCCAGAAGAAAATCGAGAATTACCTGGCTGGTGCGCTCGGTGGGGACAAGCCGACCCATACCATGTAGCCGGGAGCATGTAGCCCGAGCATGTAACCGGAACCCCGCGTTTCCGTCAGCCTGCCGGTCAGTCAGGGCCTACCGCTCAGTCAGGTTGAGTCCGCCGCGCAGTACGCGCGTGTCGAAACCCCGCTCGTTGAGTATGAAAGCTCCCGCAGAACTGCGGCGGCCGGTATCGCAACACACGACATAGGTCGTGTCGGTACTGAGTGTGTTGAGCTTCAGGCGGATGAAGTAGAGGGGAATGTTGATCGCCCCTGGCTCGTGATAAGCCTCGAACTCGCTCGGCAGGCGGACGTCCAGCCACTTGCCACCAGCGGCGACGATGCGTCGACCTTCTTCGTGATCGACCCAGGCCACCATCGGCTCGTTCAACAGTGTAGTGAAGTCGTTCTTGCCAAGGCGCATGAGGGCGCCGTCGGTCAGCATCGTGACAGTGGCATTGCGGCGGCTATGCGAAATAAGCGCTTCCTCGCCGAAGGTGTCACCGACATTCAACTCAGCGAGCTTGATGCCTTCCTTGTTGAGAGGTGTCTCGCGCGTCACGGTGCACCGCCCGCTGGTAATCACGTAGAAGTAATCCCCTTCATCGCCCTGTTTGATGATCACGTCACCGGCAGCAAATTTCACCCACTGCATCCGCATGAAAATTGCCTGGATATTGCCGGGCGGAATGCGATGGAAGGCCTTCGTCTGGAGCAGGGTGGTCATCCAGTCGTCTGAATTGCCGTGGTCATCGCTGCGCAGCTCGCTGACCTCGTAACTGCCCGTCTGGTCCCAGGTCAGCATCACGTCGAGGAGTTCCGTATCCACAGAGACGTACTCGACCCGATCCACGGCCCGGACGGTGTAACGGCGAGGCAACATCGGGGTAATGGGAGCCCGGGCATCGTCCGTATTCGCCCGCAGGAGCCGGACCGCGCCGTCGCGATCCTTAAGCTCAAGGGTCCCGGAAACCAGGTAGTAGGTGCGCTTGTCCGTATCCCCCTCGCGCAGCAGGGGCCTGCTGCTGCCATCGAGGGTCCGGACTTCCATCTTCTTGGCCAGTGCGGCCACGTTTTCCCGCTTCAGCCCGTCAAGGGGGGTAAAACGCCGCAGCAAGTCCGGGGTGACAGTTGAGTCGCTCATTCAGCGATGCATTCTAACCCTAAGATTTTCGTGGGGGAACGCCGTAATCGCTCCAATGTGTGACGTCAGTTCCGGAGTTGTGCCCAGCCGGGGGAGGGACTGAATCGCGGCCCATGCAGTTCGGCCAGTTCACGGAGGCGGGTCTCGACCTCGGTAATCCCGAGTTCGCGCGCGTAATTCAGAGGACCACCCCGGAACGGCGCGAAGCCGGTACCGAATATGACGCCGGCATCGACCAGGTCCGGTTCGCGGACGATCCCATCGTGGAGGCACGCGGCCGCCTCATTGAGCATCGCGTAGATCAGCCGGTCCTGAACGGCCGGATCTGCCGTGCCCCATTCCAGATCCGGCCGGACCGGTTTGCGATCCCGGTAGGTATAGAACCCCCGGCCGGTCTTCAGGCCGAGGTGACCCTGCTTGACGAGTTCGTCGATTTCAGGCGCCGGGCTGCGGCCGAGAACCGGCGCAAGAATACGCGCGACGTGGCTGGCCACATCGAGACCGACCGAGTCCGCCAGTTCGACCGGACCCATCGGCATGCCGAACTCGGTTGCCGCCTGGTCGATCCTGGCCAGCGGTACCCCTTCGCGGGCCAGCTCCATGGCTTCACCCATGTAGGGCGCCAGAATCCGGTTGACCAGGAAACCGGGGTGACTCCGGCACAGCACCGGAAGCTTGCCTATCTCGCGCGCGAAGGCGGTGCCAGTGGCCAGGGC
>CAZPNN010000053.1:0-2953 GCA_964587605.1 uncultured Chromatiaceae bacterium | reverse complement strand
CGGATCCTCGCCTTGGCGAGGATCGTGACCACGTCGCGCTTTACCTGGTCCAGCATCTCGGCAAACATCCCGAAGGCTTCGCGCTTGTACTCCTGCTTGGGATTCTTCTGCGCGTAGCCGCGCAGGTGTATGCCCTGCCGCAGGTAGTCCATGGCGGCCAGGTGCTCCTTCCAGTGCAGGTCTACCTGCTGCAGCATCAGCTGCTTTTCCAGCTGGCGAAGTTCTGCTGCTTCGACCACCTCGAACTTCTTCAGGTAGGCCTCTTCCACCACGGCCAGAATCCGCGCGCGAATGCCCGCCTCATCAAGGCCGGGCTCGTCATCCACCAGGCGCTGCACATCGAGTGCGACACTGAACTCCTTGGAAAGCGCGGCCGACAAGCCGGCCACGTCCCACTGCTCCTCGACACTTTCCGGGGCAATGAACTCGCTGATGACGGCATTGACCACCTCCGCCCGGATCTCGGCAATGGCCTCGGAGATGTCCTCGGTCTGCATCAGCTGGTTGCGCTGCTGGTAAATGACGCGGCGCTGGTCGTTGGCCACGTCGTCGTATTCCAGCAGCGACTTGCGCGCGTCGAAGTTGTGCGTCTCGACCTTGCGCTGGGCGCGCTCAATCTGCCCGGTGAGCAGGTTGCTTTCTATAGCCTCCCCTTCCCGCATGCCGACACCGCGGAGCATGCCCTTGGTGCGGTCCGGATCGCCGAAGATGCGCATCAGGTTGTCTTCGATGGACAGGTAGAAACGGCTGGAGCCGGGATCCCCCTGCCGACCGGACCGGCCGCGCAGCTGGTTGTCGATGCGCCGGGACTCGTGGCGTTCCGTACCAATGATGCGCAGCCCGCCGGCGGCGATCACCTTGTCGTGGCGCTCCTGCCAGCCCGCCCGGTGCTCCGTCCGATCGGCGTCAGTCGCCGCCGGATCGAGTTGCGAGAGTTCGGATTGCAGGTTGCCGCCGAGCACGATGTCGGTACCGCGACCGGCCATGTTCGTCGCGATGGTCACAGCACCGGGACGACCGGCCTCGGCCACGACGTGCGCCTCCCGCTCGTGCTGTTTGGCGTTCAGGACCTGGTGGACAACCCCGTCCTTCTGGAGCAAGCCGGCCAGGTATTCCGAGGTCTCGATCGACGTCGTGCCCACGAGCACGGGCTGCTCACGCGCCTGGCACTCCTTGATGTCCTCGATGATGCCCTCGAACTTGTCCTTCTGCGTGAGGTAGACCAGATCGGCCTGGTCGCTGCGGATCATCGGCTGGTGCGTGGGAATCACCACGACTTCCAGCCCGTAGATCTGCTGAAACTCGAAGGCCTCCGTATCGGCGGTGCCGGTCATGCCGGACAGTGTTTCGTACAACCGGAAGTAGTTCTGGAAGGTGATTGAGGCCACCGTCTGGTTTTCTTCCCGGACGTGAACGCCTTCCTTCGCCTCGACGGCCTGATGCAGCCCGTCAGACCAGCGGCGGCCCGGCATGGTGCGGCCGGTGAACTCATCGACGATGATGATCTCGCCGTTGCGCACGATGTACTCGACGTCTTTACGGAACAGGGCGTGAGCGCGGAGCGCCGCCGTGAGGTGGTGCATCAGGCGAATGTTGGCGGCGTCGTACAGGCTGTCACCCTCACCGAGCAGGCCCTCCTCAAGCATCAGCGCCTCCACCTTCTCGTGCCCGTCCTCCGTGAGAAAGACCTGGCGGGATTTTTCATCGACCGAGAAATCGCCAGGGCCGCCCTCCTCGTCGTCCGTGGCAACCTTCTCCTGGCGGACCAGTTTTGGCACCAGGCGATTGATCCGCACGTAGAGTTCGGAGCTGTCGTCGGCCGGCCCGGAAATGATGAGCGGCGTGCGGGCTTCGTCGATCAGGATCGAGTCCACCTCGTCCACGACGGCAAACGACAGGACACGCTGGACCTGGTCTTCACGGCGAAATGCCAGGTTGTCGCGCAGGTAGTCAAAGCCGAACTCGTTGTTGGTGCCGTAGGTGATGTCGGCGGCATAGGCCGCCCGTTTCTCGGCACCGGTCTGCCCGTTACGGATCACGGCCACTTCGAGGCCGAGGAAGCGGTAGATGGGCGCCATCCAGTCGGAGTCGCGCTGGGCTAAGTACTCGTTGACGGTCACGATATGCACGCCGCGAGCCGGCAGCGCGTTCAGATACGCCGGGAGAGTCGCCACGAGGGTCTTGCCCTCGCCGGTCCGCATTTCGGCAATCTTGCCTTCGTGCAAGACGAGGCCGCCGACCAGCTGGACGTCGAAATGCCGTAGGCCGAGCGTGCGCCGGGAGGCCTCGCGGACCGTGGCGAAGGCCTCGGGAATCAGGTCGTCCAGGGTGGTGCCGGCCAAAAGGCGCGCGCGGAATTCCGCTGTCTTGGCGCGCAGGGCCGCATCGTCGAGGGCCTGCAAGGCACTTTCGTGCTGATTGACGGCCAAAACGACCCGGTTGTAACGACGCAATAAACGCTGATTGCGGCTCCCAAAGAGCCGGGATAGCCAGTTAAACAAGGCGTGTGTCCTCCGCAGCCGGTCGGCCGCGACGAACTATTCTAGCAGGGCAAATCCCGGTGCTCAGGGGTTTGCCTGCACCCGGAGCGGGACCGATACCCCGGCTTTCGGGCGGGTCAGATCTCCCGCGGCACGAAGCGGGCGGGGTTCTGGTGGCGGCCGCGATACAGGACTTCGAAGTGCAGGTGGGTACCGGTAGCACGGCCGGTCGCGCCCATGCGGCCGATAGGCTGACCGGGTTTCACGTAGTCGCCCGGTGTCACGAGATTGGAGGCGTTATGCCCATAGCGAGTGACCCAGCCGCGCCCGTGGTCGATCTCGATGAAATTGCCGTACCCGCGCTGCGGCCCCGACCGGGTCACCACGCCAGGAGCCACAGCCAGAATCGCGCTGTTATCGAGGCCGGCAAAATCAAGGCCGCGATGCACTGCCGGCAACCCCGTGAAGGGATC
>CAZPNN010000052.1:0-9564 GCA_964587605.1 uncultured Chromatiaceae bacterium | reverse complement strand
TGGTCGGCTCGAATTGCCGTTTGCGGGCTCCAGGTGAGCCCGAAAAGGAAGTCATCGAAGGGCACTTGCCGGAAAAAGCGGATCGCCTCGAAGGTTACGGAAAGCAAAATCCCCAGCGTGGTGAGAATCGCCACCAGCGACGCTGCAATCAGGGCCAACTTGATTGCCAGTTCCACGTGGTTTCGGGCCCGGAACTGCGGACGCAGACGTGTCCATGCCACCGCGAAGCCGATGAATGAAACCGCGATGATCAGGCCTGACAGGAGCCTCTGCGAAGCAGTCCGCAGAGCATTGTATAAATCAGCGGCTACCGAAAATTCAGCCTGGCGGCTTTCGTCAACCATCTGGCCCGCTGCCAGGTTGCGTATGTCATTCAGCGTCAGACCCAGTTGTGCTTCCGGCTGATTCCGCAATGCCTCGGGCAGTGAATCGATAACCCTTGAGGTAATTACCGCGTCGCTCATCGCCACCCAGGCAAGAAGCAGAACGACACCGGGCAGAACACACCACATTGACGCGTAATAGCCGTAGTACTTCGGCAAAGAGTGCAGCCGAAGCGCAGATCCGCTCGCCGTCCCATTCGACACAGCCAGCGCCCGCCGCCTGCCCAGATAGAAGGCCGCGAGTGCCATTGCCGTAAGCATCAACGCAAGCGTAGAAAGACGCATTGATCACTTGTCATTCCGGGTCTTCCAATGGAAACGCGGTGGCCCGCCATGGCGGGCCACCGCTCCTCTATTCCTGAATCGACGCCCGCCTACTTCTTTACCGGAGGCATGACCTCAAGTGCCGCCACCCGCTTGGCTACCGCCTTGTACTCGGCGGGCGGCAACGGAACCAGCCCCCGATCAGAAAGATAACCCTCCTCGCCCATGGCCTTCTGGCTCGTAAACTCGGCCATGAACTCCCTGATGCCGGGAATGGAGCCTACATGTGCCTTCTTGACGTAGAAGAACAGTGGCCGGGATATCGGATACTGGCCACTGGCGATGTTTTCGAAAGTGGGGGCCTGACCGTCGACCACTGAACCCTTTACTGAGTCGGTGTTCTGCTCCAGGAAACTGTAGCCAAAGATACCGACAGCGTTCTTGTTCGCCTTCAGCTTCTGGACAATCAGGTTATCGTTCTCGCCAGCCTCGATGAAGCGGCCGTCCTCACGGATCGTGTAGCAGACCTGCTTGAACTTGTTCTCGTCCTTGTCCTTGATGGCCTTGATCCAAGGAACGGACTTGCACCCGCCCTCCATGGCCAACTCAACGAATGCGTCGCGCGTGCCTGAGGTGGGGGGAGGACCAAGCACTTCAATCGTCTGCGCGGGCAACTTCGGGTTCACGTCTTTCCAGGTCTTGTAGGGATTCGCAACGAGCGTCTCGGTGCCATTCGGGTTTGGCACCTGCTTCGCCAGGGCCAGGTAAATATCGCGCAGACTGAGCGGTATTCCCACAGCGGCAATGGATTCCGCGAGCACGATGCCGTCGTAGCCGATCTTGACTTCGATGACCTCCTTGACCCCATTGGCTGCGCACATTTCCAGTTCCGTCGACTTGATCGCCCGGGAACTGTTGGCGATGTCGGGGTGCTGCACGCCAACACCACCGCAGAAAAGCTTGATCCCGCCACCGGAACCGGTGGACTCGACCTTCGGCGTCTTGAATTTGCTGGTCTTGCCGAACTGCTCGGCAACAACCGTGGAAAACGGGTAGACAGTGGACGAACCAACGATGCTGATGTAATCGCGGGCTGTCTGGCCGGCGGCAGGAACGGCCGCCGTGACAGTCAGTGCAACAACAATAAGCAGGCCGGTAACAGTAGAACTTTTCTTCACGTAGACCTCCGAGGGGTACACCTTTGGACTCCAACGCAAAGCATCGTAGGGCCGCAATGTTAAGGAATTATTTCAGCCCGACACCGGACGGTCGCTCTTGGCGGCCTCCAACTCCTGGAGAACCGCCTCGCGCTCGGTGTGCCGGATATCCCGCCCGTGCACGAGGTAGACCACATATTCCGCGATGTTCTTGGCGTGGTCGCCAATGCGCTCCAGGGCGCGGGCCACCCAACTGACGTCCATAAAGCGCCGGATCGTGCGGGAATCTTCCATCATCAGGGAGATACATTGGCGGCTGATCTGGTCGTACTCCTCGTCCACCAGCTTGTCTTCCTCAATGACGGCCAGCGCGTCGTCGACGTCCATGCGGGAGAAGGCGTCGAGCGCGTCGTGAAGCATTTCCTGCACGTGCTCACCCAGGGCCTTGAGCTCACTGTAGGCCGCGTGTTGAGTTCGCCCGGTCGCCAGATGGGAGGCAAGGTAGCCGATCTTCGATGCTTCATCTCCGACCCGCTCAAGATCCGTGATGGTCTTGATAACCGTGACAATCAGGCGGAGATCCGCTGCCGCCGGCATCCGGGTTGCCAACAGCTTGCGACACTCCTCGTCGATGTCGACCTCAAGCTTGTTGATCTTGTGGTCGTCATTCGAAACCCGGAGACCGAGGTCGCTGTCGCCGGCGATGATGGCCTCGACCGCCGTGTCGAGATGCTGTTCGACGAGACCGCCCATGCGCAGCACCTCGCTTCGCAGGTGCTCAAGCTCTGCATTGAAGCGCCGGGAAATATGATGACTGAAGGTTTCGGATTCCATGCCGTCGCTCCTTAGTCGTGCCGTTGCACGGTCGGACACCCAAGAGGGCAAGGATATCAGGATAAGGCGAGTCGATCTCGCGGAAAGTGGCAGACAAACGTGCTGCCCTGGCCGAGGCGACTGCGGATCTCAAGTTCGGCATCGTGGCGGCGAAGGGCATGCTTGACTATCGCGAGCCCAAGTCCGGTTCCTCCCCGCTGGCGGGTCCGACCGCCGTCCGTCCGGTAAAAGCGCTCGGTAACCCGGGGAATGTCGTCCTCCGAGATGCCAATACCAGTGTCCTGTACCGCAAGGTGTCCGCCTTCGGCATCCACGCTCCAGCTGATCGTGACCTCGCCGTCCGCCGGCGTGTATCGAACGGCGTTCGCCACCAGATTGGATACCACAGATTGCAACTCGGTTTCCTCTCCCAACAGGTTAGCCGAACTATCCAGCTTGATATCAATAGTGCCCGGATGCTCCGGCAGTGCGAATGCTTCCTTCCTGGCCGTGGATACGATGTTGGCGACATCAACGACGTTGCCCCGGGAAACCGACTGCCCCGACTCCAGCTTCGATAGCTGCAGGAGATCTTCCACCAGGCGCCGCATGCGTATCGACTGATCCTGCATCACCTTGATCGGCTGTTGCCAACTCTCCGGAATGCGGTCGTCGTCGGCCAGGGAATCCAGATACCCCATGATCACCGTCAACGGCGAGCGCAATTCATGCGACGCATTGGCAACGAAATCCCGCCGGACGCGCTCAATCTTGACGCGCTGGCTGACATCCCTGATGAGCAGCAGCGTCTGATCGGGGCCATAGGGAATCAGGCGGCAGGACAACCAGCATTCGGCGCCAGCCGGGGACGGAATTTCGACCGCCTGGCGCTCCGCCGGATTATTGAGATACTCGACAAAATCCGGATAGCGGAGCAGGTTCTCAATGCGCTGGCCCCGATCGCGACGGTTCTTGAGCCCAAGCATCACGCGCGCGGCCTGGTTGTAATTGACGATCTCGTGGCGTGAATTGAGGATCACCCCACCGTCGGGGAATGCCTCGGTGGAGGCGCGAAGATCCTTGACCAGCTTGCGAAAGCGCTTGCCACGGCGCTTCACCTTGCCCTTGATGAACTGAATCTTCGCAAAGACGGGCGGCCACACTCCGTTCCCGTCGGGGATCCCGGCGATCTTCCCTGCTGCCAGCCAGCGCTCCAGGCGATACAGATTGTAGAGTTGCCAGACAAGGAGGCCGAGCGTGACCAGCAGAAGACCGAGCGTTGGCCGGCCGTATAGCAGGCCAATGCAGCCACCGGCGAGAATTGCAGCGCCGTAGCGAAACAGGGTCCAGGTCCAGACCTTCGGCATTATTCAGCGCGTCGAGAAGCGGTAACCCGCACCCCTGACCGTCTGGATGTACTGGTCGACCTGGAACTCTTCCAGGACCTTGCGCAAGCGCCGAACGTGGACGTCGATCGTGCGCTCCTCAACATAGACATTCTGACCCCAGACAAAATCCAGCAACTGGGGGCGACTGTATACCCGATCCGCGTTCTCCATGAGGAACTTGAGCAGGCGGTACTCAGTGGGCCCGACGCCGATTTCCCGTTCACCGACAAATACCCGGTGACTGACCGGGTCCAGCCGCAATCGGCCGGCCAGCAGCGGCTCATCCGTCTGTGGTGCCGCCCGCCGCAAGACCGCATTGATCCGGGAGAGCAGTTCGCGAGGTGAGAATGGCTTTGTAATATAGTCATCCACGCCGCCATCGAGACCGAGAATCTTGTCCCGCTCTTCAGCCCTGGCCGTGAGCATGATTATCGGAATATCCTTGTTCGCGTCTTCGCGGCGGAGGGTGCGGGTCAGCTCGAGGCCGCTGGAGTCTGGAAGCATCCAGTCGACGAGCAGGAGGTCGGGACGGCAGTCGGCGATACGGAGACGGGCCGAACTGGAATCCTCGGCCTCGTCGACTTCAAATCCGGCCCGAGTCAGGTTGAAAGCGATCATTTGCCGGATCGGCTCTTCATCTTCAACGACCAGAATTCTGCGTACGCCCATGCACTGCCTGCCAACCTGCCAATGCAGGTCATTGCAACAGGCTTTTATTACAAACCGGTTACGGTCTCAACAGGCGTGGCCAGAAATGTGACAGCAACAGTGCCCTGTCACCCGAAGCGGTAGCCGAATCCTCGCACCGTCTGCAGCAGGTTTTCACAGGCATGCGGCTCCAGGGCGGCCCGGAGCCGGCGAACATGAACATCCACGGTACGCTCGCCGATTCCGCTACTCCGTCGCCAGACCTGATCCAGCAAGTGGCGTCGGGGCAGAACCCGTCCAGGGTTCTCCATAAAGTACGCCAACAACCGGAATTCCACCGGAGCGAGGTCGATCGCGTGTTGCCCTACGGTCACCTTGTGACTGAGTCTATCCAGAACAACTGGACCAATCTGCAGACCAGTCTCCCGGGACGACGCGGCAGGCCGGCGAAGCGCCGCATTGATGCGCGCCACGAGTTCCTTTTCGCGCAAGGGCTTGGTCAGATAGTCATCGATGCCATTGTCCAGGGCATGTGCGATCGCACTGGCTTCGTCCTGGGCGGTCAACATGACAACCCGGGTCAGGCGCCCATTGGCGTGCTTGCGGACATAATGGGCAAGCTCCAGTCCGGACATGTCTCGGAGCATCCACTCCAGCACCACCAGATCGAATGGTCGCTGCTCGACGCGATCGACTGCCGTCATGGCATCGCTGGCGCAGACCACCTCGTGCCCTTCAGCGTGTAAACGATCGCGAACCCAATCGCGGTCATGGGAATTGCCATCGACGAGAAGAATGCGGGTCACGGTCTGGAATATCGGGCCTTGTACTGGACGGTGGATCGTCCCCGACTCCGATTGCAGGGTGTTTACCGGACTGTTTCTGTTCTGTTACAAACTCCACTTGAACCAACTGGAACAGATCACGGCCAAGATCCAGCGATTTACTGCGCAGCTTCCGCTGAGACGCGCCAATGAGCTGGCGAAGGCGCTGAACGTGAGTATCGATTCGCAGGGCATCCGGTTGCTGCCGAAGCAGCGCCTCCAGCAACTCGAGATCCTGACAATGGCCGAGCATGGCGGACAATTCCCACAGTAGTGGCTCCTCAATGCTCATGGGGCGAACTGCTGCGAGCAACTGCGTTTCATGGTAGGCGTACTTCACCTGTCGTCGCCAGGCGTGAAAACTGGCTGGCGGTGAGTCAGCCTCCAACCGCACAAACCCGGCCACGCATCGCTCCCAGGTTCTGGTGGCGCCACGACGAAGATCGCGGCGTCGCAAACCATCAATTGGCAATCGGGACAGTCTGCGCTCCGCGCATCGAAGATCGTGGCATGCACTTTCGATCTGCACAGACAGCGCAGAGCGATTCTCCTGCAAGTTATTCGCGGCCCGGGCAGCGAGGGAGTCGCGCAACATCGCCACCGACTCCGCCAATCGCGGCTCCGTGACACCAACTGTCAGAAAATCGAGGGCCTCTACAAGCGCTTCATTGTCGCGCGCATAGGCGATCCGCTTCTGGATCCCGCGAAAGAACCCGTTCTCCACGGTCGCCACGTAGGGTGCAGCCACTTTCAGCAACTGGGCAACCGCACGGGCGCGCTTGCAGGCCTGGCGTGCCCTGTGAATCGACGACGCCGGATCCACTTCCCATTGGGTCAGTAACGCAAGGGCGTGCGCGGTCTGCTTCTGCAGTACGCGCTGGACTCCGGCACCAACAGGTTCGTCCTGCCTTATGAGGTATGACACGATCTTCGCCCGGTCCAAATATTCGTTATTATTTCGTGGGCTGCGATTTATGACTTTAGCATGCGGCGCCCACGAACCACCGACTCACAATACCTTTACTCTTATTAATCATCATCATGGCAAAACAAGGTAAACGTGGACTGCGACGCCTCCGCGACGCCACCGGGTATTCAGCCGCGGGGCTGGCGACGGCCTGGCGAGGCGAGGAGGCGTTCCGCCAGGAGGTACTCCTGGCCGTAGTCCTGGTCCCTCTGGCCCTCTGGCTGGGGCAAACGGCCATCGAGTGCTTACTGCTGATTGGTTCCTGGCTGGTGGTGATGATTGTCGAGATCCTGAATACCGCCATTGAAGCCACGGTGGATCGCATCGGCGATGATCATCACCAGCTGTCCGGTCAGGCCAAGGACCTTGGCTCAGCCGCTGTGTTCCTGAGCCTGATCCTTGCGGTGCTGGCCTGGGGAACAATTGCCTGGCAGCGTTTCGCCATGTGACTTCAAAGGGTCACTTCAAAAAGGAACAAGCTCCAGACTCGCCGCAGCGAGCACCCACCCCAGCAGGCCACCGGCCAGCACGTCAGTGGGATAGTGCAGCCCCAGCACGACACGCGACACCGCCACACTGACAGCAAATGGCAGCACCAGCCACATCAACTGCGGGTAGTAGTGGGCGAGCATCACGCTGAAGCTGACGGCATGGAGCGTGTGGCCCGAGGGAAAGCTGTACCGGTCGAGCGGCTTCACCAGGGCGAGGACACCACGGTGCGAGTGAAATGGCCGCTCCCGGAGCAGGCTCCGCTTGAGTACTTTGTAGATGAGGACTCCGATGAGCCCGGTAAGAAGCATGTGCAGGCCGGGGATGAAGGCGCTGGCCCCGAACACGACGGGAAGAATTGCGATCAGTGTGTACCAGGCGACGCCATCACCGAGCCGGCTGACCGCTGCAAAGTAGTTCCGCACGACCGGTTGGCGGGCGGCCATATTGACCGGCAGGCACACGCGGGCTTCCAGGCTGTCGAGTCGGGCAAACGCGGCGGGCAGACTGTGTTCCAGCATCCGTACAACGCTCCTGTGCCACTGACAGAGACATCATCCGGAACGCAGCTGACAGGGAGTTGACAATCCCTTGACGCTTTAATGACACGACGTAACGTTTTGATATTTAAAATATTTTAATCTGGAGCTGTTGCTTCGCGAAGCGGCAGCTGAAGGCTGTCCACCCGTTGCCGGTACTCGTCGACGGCATTCTCCACCTCGACCCGCTTCAGCCGGGTAAAGGGCTCTGCCTGGGCAAGAGCGCCAAAGCAGCCCTTCTTCTCATACCGCTCGAGTGCCTCGTTGGCGATGCCCGCCAACTGCACGTTCTTCTGGGCGCAGATCTTGAGGCCCTGGCCGTCCGCAGCCGCCTGCCGGGCAAGCTCGCCACGCTCAGTCTCGACCTTGCGCAGCTGCTCGGCGAGTTCCTTGTACTTGCCGACGACCTCGTTCAAACGCGACTCGGTGGCTTCGAGACGGGAACTGACGGACTGCTGGCCCGCTTCGGCACGACTGACCTTGCCCTCTGCGGTCCCGGCCCGTCGCGTGAGGGTTTCCTTCTCCGTAGCAAAGGAACGGGCATCCTTCTCGAGCCTGGCTGCCTGCTCCTTTAGTTGCGAATTCTCAGATTGCAGGGCTGTGCGCTCACTGGCCAGCTGCTGCACCTGCTGCTGCAGCCGGGCGCTGGCATCGCTGCCAGCACGCCGCGCTTCCTGCGCGGCTGACGCCCCGGAACACAGGACCATCAATAACAGTAGTGGAACTCGTGCGTGCATGGCGAATATCAGAACTTCGCGTTGAGATCGAACTGGAGTACGTCTATACCCAGCGGCACGCCATCGATTTCGTCAGCCGTCAAGTACCGCACGCGAGCCCAGGTGTTGTTCATAATTCCGAACTCGCCGCCGATGATGTACCCCTCAGCGTCCGTACCGCCCCGATGGAAATCGGAATCGGTGAACGCATCAAGCACAGCGTTGCCCTCCACATAGTTGTAAGCAAGGAACGCCCGCCACGCGCCCGGACGAGCAATGTCGGGATTGCCGAATCTGAATTCGAGTCGATATGCATTCGCGCTGCTGATCGGGCAGACTTCCGTGGGACCGCCCGGGACGGGATCCGTAATTATCCTGCACCCCGCACGCTGGATTACGTCATCAACGTCGTAACCGACGTTGGTGACGTAGTTCACGGCCATGTCCAGGACCAGATCGGGCTTAAGTGTCCACGATGCGAGCAGACTGACATCCACCAGGTTGAAGTCAGCGGCCAGCGCGGCCAGCTCGGTATTTGGGTCTGTGTCATTCCGGATGTCGAAGAGGGTATTGCCCTTCTGCAGGAACTCGGGCGCCGTGTAGTCAAGCAGTCGGGAGTCCGGTTCGTTGAGCCTGCCGGTAATATTCTGATAGTCAAAGTAGCCCACTGCCGCGTTGAGCCGAAACTCCGGAACTACGTCGACTTCGTAGCCAACCTGGCCGGCAAGCAACCACTTGTCATCGCTCGACAATTCCACCTCCTGAACGGGGTAGGCGCCACCTGTCGCAAACAGGCCGCGCGCACGCGCCGGCCCGCCAGGGCTTTGCGGATTGCTCCATGAGTACTGTGTGGTGAACCCATTGAAACGGACGTCGTTGTCCCAGACGAGTTCTGTCGACTGGTACGGATTCGGCGTGCGCCCGGCCCAGAACAGAACCTGATGCCTGGTGCGCTGCGGAGATGTCCCCAGTCGCAAGTACGCCTCGTCCAGCAGTAGAGGGAACGTGCGGTGATAGCTGCCCAGGGCCTGATTACGCGTAACGGGATTGTCCTCATTACCAGTCGAAAAACGCACTGAGGCGAGTGCACTCTCGGCAACGTCGAACTGTGCGCCGAATGTCGTCTTGACCTGAAAGCGCGTCTGGTCCTCGGTGGTGTTCAGCAAGGCATCGTTTCCTGCCGGGGCAATACCGCCGGCCTCATTGATGGCCTGCCAGTCGAAGGCCGGATAGTTTCCATCAGCAAAGCTGGTGTGCTCGCCCCGAACGCGAATATCACCCGACCAGCGCGCATTCCGTACCCAGGACGGCAGGGCGGCAGGGACGCCCCAGCCCTCCTCAGCCGCGGCCTTTTTCACGTCGGCCACAACGCTTGC
>CAZPNN010000051.1:0-25070 GCA_964587605.1 uncultured Chromatiaceae bacterium | reverse complement strand
CTGGCACTGTTCATACGTGAGCGACTTGCCAAGCGGGTCGGGCTGGTCAGTACGGATACCCAGCGGCCAGCAGCCATTCTGCAACTTGAGCGCCTTGCGGCCTCCATTCAGGTGCCGTTTCTGTCGGTAGACGTAAGCCTCGGTCCCGTTGGTATGGCTGAACGGGCACTGGCTGATGCACGGCGCGATCAACTGGAAGTCCTGATTGTCGACACGGCCGGCCGCAGCCGGCTCGACGTCGAATTGCTCGACGAGTTGCGCGCCATGCGCGGCAAGATCGACCCGATCGAGACGCTGTTCGTCGTGGACAGCATGGCGGGCCAGGATGCCGTGAATGCGGCGCGGGCCTTTGCGGACGCCTTGCCGCTCACCGGCGTGATTCTGACCAAGGCCGACGGCGATGCGCGGGGAGGTGCGGCATTGTCGGTGAAGTCCGTGACCGGTCAGCCCATCAAGTTCATCGGCAGCGGTGAGGCGGTGACCGAGCTTGAGCCGTTTCATCCGGAGCGGATGGCGTCACGGATCCTCGGCATGGGGGACGTACTCAGCCTGGTCGAGGAGGTCCAGCGGACGGCCGACCATGAATCGGCGGCGCGGCTCGCCGAAAAGGTCTCCTCGGGCAAGCAGTTCGACCTGAATGACCTGCGGGCCCAGCTCCAGCAGATTGCGGGCCTTGGCGGGGTCGAAAGCCTGCTCCAGAAGCTGCCCTTGCCCGGCGGAATGTCGGCCGAGAAACTGGCCGGCCAGATCGATTCCCGGATGCTGCGCCGCCAGATTGCGGCGATTGACTCGATGACCCCCCGGGAGCGGCGACGCCCGGCGATCGTTGACGGGTCACGGCGCCGTCGGATTGCCGCTGGCGCCGGCTTGCCGGTCCAGGACGTCAATCGGCTGTTGAAGCAGCATACCCAGATGCAGAAGATGATGAAGAAGATGGGCCAGGGCGGGCTCCGGCGCCTGATGCGGGGTTTTTCCGGACTGCCCCGATAGTCCCCTGACAAGTGTCATCAAGCCATTTTTCGAGTAATATTCGACGGTTAATCGGGTCCCATTGACCCGCAACTGGCATAAGGAAGTTCAAGAACGATGGTCACTATCCGTTTGTCCCGCGGAGGCGCCAAGGGGCGGCCCTTCTATCACGTCGTCGTCAGCGACTCGCGGCGTCCCCGAGATGGCCGCTATATCGAGCGCCTGGGTTTTTTCAGTCCGATGGCCAAGGCCTCGGAAGAGCGACTTCGCCTGGATCTTGGGCGTTACGATTATTGGGTGGGCGTTGGCGCGCAGACCTCGGATCGCGTCGCTTCCCTGGTGAAGGAGTCCCGGCAACTGGTCCTTGCGCAGGCTGCCTGAGGCGGCTTGCCATACGAAGCTGGCTAAGCCCGCAGATCCACCCGTAGACCCGCCGTCGCGCGAGCCGCAAGGTCAGCGCGTCCCCATCGGACGGATTTCCGGGGTGTTTGGAGTCCGTGGCTGGGTCAAGGTCTACTCCTACACATCGCCCCGCGTAAACGTCGTGCAGTACAGCCCCTGGCACGTGCGCCAGAATGGCGAGGAAGCGATCCGGCAGGTTCTGGCGGGCCAGGCCCACGGTGACGGGGTGGTTGCCGCGCTGGCCGGGATCGACGATCGGGATGCTGCAGAGGCCCTGATTGGCGCAGAGATTGAAGTTGACCGCGCCACGCTGGGCCCTGAACTGGGAGCAGATGCGGGTGGCCCGGCGGCACAGAAAGAATTTTTCTGGGTTGACCTCCAGGGTATGGAGGTAAAGACCCGGACAGGTACCAGCCTTGGTTTTGTCGATCAGTTATTCGAAACCGGGGCAAACGACGTGATGATTGTCGTCGGCGCTGAGCGCCACCTGATTCCCTTTCTTTATGGGAGTGTGGTGGAGGCCGTAGACGGCGACCAGCGTGTGATTACGGTGGATTGGGATCCGGACTTCTGACGTGGACGTGGCGGTCGTAACGCTGTTCCCCGAGATGTTTGCGCCGCTGGCGCAGTGCGGGGTGGTTGGACGGGCAATTCGCGGGAACTTGGCGCGGGTGATCCCGGTCGATCCGCGAACCTTCGCTACGGACGTTCACGGTACGGTGGATGATCGACCCTACGGCGGCGGGCCGGGAATGGTCATCCGGGTGGAGCCTTTTGCGACAGCGATAAACGCTGCGCGCGAACAGGTTCCCGCCGGCAGCCTGGTGGTTTTTTTGAGTCCGCAGGGCAGGCCCTTCGACCAGGCGACGGCAATGCGCTACTCGCGCCTGCCAGGATTGGTATTGGTTGCCGGCCGTTACGAAGGTTTTGACGAACGCCTGATTGAGACGCTGGCAGACGAGGAAATTTCCGTCGGCGATTTCGTCATGACTGGCGGAGAGATTGCTGCCATGGCAGTCGTAGATGCTATTTTGAGGCTGCGTCCCGGCGTGCTGGGCGATGAACGATCGGCGGAGGAGGAATCCTTTGCCACCGGATTGCTGGACTATCCGCACTACACGCGGCCCGAGGTTGCCGATGGCAGGTCCGTGCCGCGCGTCTTGCTGGAGGGAAACCACGAGGCGATACGGCGCTGGCGGCGCAAGCAGGCACTGGGTCGTACCAGTTTGCGGCGTCCCGATTTGCTGGGGAATCGGGACTTGAGCGATGAGGATCGCCGCCTGCTCGACGAGTTTCACGCGGAGCAACAGACGACTTGACGGCCGGCTGCACCGACGACTGGTCATTGTGATTACCGGCTAGCAACTTGAGTTACTGAACATTTGGAATTTATTGACATGGCAAACATCATAGAAAAACTTGAAGCTGAAGCCCTGAAGACCGACATACCGGACTTTGCCCCTGGGGATACCGTGGTGGTCCAGGTTCGCGTCAAGGAAGGCACCCGGGAGCGTCTTCAGGCCTATGAGGGCGTTGTCATCGCACGCCGGAACAGGGGTCTGAATTCGTCGTTCACGGTGCGAAAGATTTCGCACGGCGAAGGCGTTGAGCGCGTTTTCCCGCTGCACAGCCCGACGGTTGCCGAGATCAAGGTGAAGCGCCGTGGCGACGTTCGGCGCGCCAAGCTGTACTTCCTGCGTGATCGCAGCGGCAAGTCCGCCCGGATTCGCGAGAAGGTCTGATTCGCCGCGGCGTGGGAATGGCCCTTAAGACCCTGATACTCAGCCTGATGGGTGTCGGGGCACTGGCTGGTTGCGCCAGCATTGCCGGTTCCGCGGCGGGAAACCTGGGCACTGACTTGTCCGCCGCGATTCTGAATCAGGACGATCCCGAACTGGTTCGGGACAGTCTGCCGGCCTACCTCCTGCTGCTGGATTCCCTCGCTGCCAGTCCCGATGCGGGACCCGCTGTCCTCGGCGCGGCCGCCCGCCTTTACGCTGTCTATGCGATTGTCTTTGTGGACGACCCCGCCCGTGCCGCGATGCTGGCCGGGAAGGCCCGCGCCTATGGCGCCCGGGCTGTTTGTGCTGCGAATCGGCGAACCTGCGATCTCGACGGCTTGCCGTTCGCTGACTTCACGGTCCGCCTGGAGGGTGTAAAGCCCGGACAGTCGGCAGCGCTCTTCAGCTACGCGGTGGGATCGCTCGCGTACGTGCGGACGCACAGCGACGACTGGCAGGCGATTGCCGACCTGCCCAAAATCGAGGCGGTCCTGAATCGACTGCTGGCGATTGGCGACGCCGCTGACGCCGGAACCGTAAATACGTACCTCGGCATACTGAACACGTTGCGGCCACCCGCACTTGGCGGGCGGCCGGAAGTTGGCCGGTCGTACTTTGAGAAGGCGGTTGAGTTGACCGGGGGGAAGGATCTCGGTGTGCTCGTGGAGTACGCTCGCAGTTATGCCCGGCTGGTCTACGATCGCGAATTGCACGATTCACTGTTGAATCAGGTACTGGTGGCAGATCCGCGCCAGGGTGGCTATACCCTTCTGAATACGCTGGCTCAGAGGCAGGCAACCGAGTTGCTGGCGTCGGCCAACGACTACTTCTAGATCCGTCGACCCACAAGAGAGGATGAGTCGCTGATGTTGTGTATCCGCATGCTGCCGCTCGCCAGCCTGTGTCTGCTGGCTGGCCTGCCAGTCAATCTCCAGGCGGCTGATCTCAAGATCGCGGCTGTCGCCCCGGAAGGCTCGAGCTGGATGAAGGACCTGCGTGCAGCCGGGCTGCAAATCCGCGAACGGACCGGTGGCCGCGTCAATCTCAAGTTCTATGGTGGTGGCATCCAGGGCAACGACAAGAAGGTGTTGCGCAAGATTCGCATCGGGCAGTTACACGGCGGCGTATTCACCTCAAACGGACTGGAGGAGCGTTACCCGGATATTCTTCTCTACGGTCTGCCCATGCTGTTCAATTCCCAGGATGAGGTGGACTACGTCCGGCAGAAGATGGACGCCAAGCTCGCCGCGGGCCTTAAGAAAGCTGGTCTCATTTCCTACGGGTTTGCCGGGGGCGGCTTCGCCTACTTTATGACCGGCAAGCCGGTGGCAGGCCTCGCAGATCTCCGGGGTCAGAAGATCTGGGTGCCCGAGGGCGACGAAACCACCTATGTCGCCATGCAGGCCTTGCGCCTGACGCCCGTGATACTGCCCATCACCGACGTCCTGACCGGACTGCAGACCGGCCTGCTGGACATCGTGGCAGCGCCACCGGTCGCCGCCGTTGTCCTGCAGTGGTACACCAAGACCAAGTATGTCACCCGCCAACCCTTAAGCTACACGATGGGCTTGCTCGTGATCGACCAGCGGGCGCTTGAGGCTGTGGCTGCGGCCGACCAGGAGGTACTCCGTGAGGTCCTGTCGGCGGCCTACGCCCGGTTCGACGTACAAAACCGCATCGACAACAGCAAGGCAGAAGAGGCGCTCACGGCCAATGGCCTGACCTTTGTCGCGCCGAACGTTGCAGAAATTCCGGAGTGGCGGGCCGCAATATCCACGGCTATCGACGGCATGGCTGCCAAGGGCACGTTTTCCGCGGAGCTGCTGGCGGAAGTCAACGGGCATCTGCAGAACTTCCGCAAGGGAAAAGTTGCCGAGGCCGGGCCGGAACGCCGTCCGTGAGTGAGTCTGCTCCGCCGGCTCCGGCCAGCAGCCGTGCCGAGCGTCTCGGGCGCTGGCTGGAGAACGCGCTGCTAGGCATCGTCCTCTCCGCCATGATCGGCCTGGCGGCGGCCCAGGTGCTGTTGCGTGGCACCTTAGGCAGCAGTCTCGCCTGGGCCGATGAAGCCCTCCGGCTCCTTGTGCTGTGGTCTGCAATGCTTGGGGCAATTGCAGCCACCAGGGATAACGTGCACCTCCGCATTGACCTGCTGTCGCGGTTCCTCCCCGCCGTCTGGCGCCGCGCAACGGCCGTGCTCGTGGATGCGTTTGCCGCCAGCGTATCGGCCGTACTCGCGTGGTACTCCTGGCGCTTTGTTGTCGTGTCCCGCGAATTCGAGGACCAGGTGCTTGGCACCTGGCCGGCCTGGCCGTTTCAGGCTGTTCTGCCGGCAGCATTTGCCCTGATTGCGTACCGGTACCTGCTCGGATTGCCACGGCACTTCCACCGCCAGAATTCAGCAGCCTCGCGGGAATCGTCGTGATCCTGACCAGTCTGCTGCTGATACTCATGGCCCTGCTTGGGGCGCCGCTGTTCGCGATTATCGGCGCTGGCGCGCTGCTGGGTTTCGCCCGTGCCGATGTGGATCTGATGGCTGTCCCGATCGAGATTTACGGCATCGCCGAGACGCCGATACTGCTGGCCATTCCCTTGTTTACGTTTGCCGGGTATGTGCTCAGCGAAAGCCAGGCGGCCGCTCGCCTGGTGCGCCTCAGTTCAGCGCTGCTCGGCTGGCTGCCGGGGGGGCTCGCGATGGTGGCCGTGGCCACCTGCTCGCTGTTCACAGCTTTTACCGGCGGGTCCGGAGTCACGATCATCGCGATCGGTGCGCTGCTGTTTCCTGCGCTCGTGCAGGCAGGCTATAGCGAGCGCTTCACACTCGGACTGGTGACGTCATCGGGCAGTCTCGGACTGCTCTTCGCCCCGTCGCTGCCGCTGATCATTTACGGGATTATCGCCGAGGTCTCCATCGATTCCCTCTTCGTGGCCGGTGTGGTGCCTGGCATCCTCATGATGCTCGTTCTCGCCGGCTTTTGTGTGTGGCGAAATCGGGAAAACCGGCGACCACTGGCAGACTTTTCGTGGCGCGAGGTTCGCACCGCGATTCGGGAATCCATCTGGGAATTGCCCCTGCCCGTGGTGGTACTGGGCGGGATCTACAGCGGCTTTTTTGCAGTGTCGGAAGCGGCCGCCGTTACCGTGGTTTATGTACTGATCGTGGAGTTGCTGATCTACCGTGAGGTGCCTCTCAGCCGCCTGCCGATGATCATCCGGAACTCCATGGTGCTGGTGGGCGGCATCCTCCTCATTCTGGGAATCTCGCTTGCCTCAACCAACTACATGATCGATGCCCAGGTGCCGCAGCAGCTGATTGCGATCGTCACACACTACATCTCGGATCAGACGAGTTTTCTCCTGCTCCTGGTCGGCTTTCTGATGCTGATCGGGTGCATTCTGCATATCTTTTCGGCCCTGGTGCTCGTGGTCCCGCTGATATTGCCCGTGGCGGCCCAGTACGGTGTGGATCCAATCCACCTCGGGATCATCTTTGTCGCCACGATGGAGCTCGGTTATCTCCTGCCCCCGATCGGCCTCAATCTGTATATCTCGAGCTTCCGTTTCAACCGTCCGGTCCTGGAGGTCTGCATCGCCACATTTCCGTTCATGCTGATCCTGCTCGGCGCCGTTCTGCTGATTACATTCTTTCCCGCTTTGTCCCTGTATTTCCTGCGAGAGTAGCCACGGAGATCAAGATAATGATCCGCACACTGGTTCTGCTGACGGCCGCAATTGTGGCGGCAGGCTGCACGAGCGGCGCAATGGCGGTACCGCCCGGCAAGCCAGCCGGGTTTCTCCGCGTGCCGGCGGGATTCCACGCCGAGATCCTGGTTGAAGACGTGCCAAATGCCCGCTCCATGGCTCTGGGTGAACACGGCACGTTGTTCGTCGGCACCCGTTCCGGGGGCACCGTCTATGCTGTGCGCAACGCACTCGGTGCCGATCCGGCCGTGATGAGATTTGCCGAGGGCCTCCGTATGCCGAACGGGGTGGCCCTGTACGGCGGGGCGCTCTATGTCGCCGAGCAGAAGCGCCTGATCCGCTTCCCCGATGCCGAGGCGAATGTGGGCAAGTCGCCTGATCCCGAAGTGGTTGATGCGGCTCTCCCGTTCAAGGGGCCGCTCCACTCCTGGAGGTACCTCGCCGTCGGGCCGGACAACAAGTTGTATGTCCCGATCGGTGCGCCGTGCAACGTGTGTAACGAGCCAGGCTTCGGCATGATCCTGCGGATGAATCCCGATGGCAGCGGCCGGGAAGTGTATGCCTCCGGGATCCGCAACTCGGTCGGCTTCACCTGGCACCCGGAGTCGAAGGAACTCTGGTTTACGGATAACGGTCGGGACATGCTGGGCGACGACGTGCCGGCCTGTGAGCTTAATCGTGCTCCGCGGGCCGGCCTCGATTTTGGCTTTCCCTACTGTCACGGCGGCACCGTCGCAGATCCGGAATTCGGCTCTCTCGGAACCTGCAGCGCGGCAGTTGCACCTGTACAGAATCTCGGTCCGCACGTGGCGCCGCTGGCTGTCCGGTTTTACACGGGCAAGATGTTTCCGCGCGAATATCGTGGCCAGGTGCTGATTGCGGAACACGGCTCATGGAATCGCAGCAAGGAAGCCGGTAAAACGGGCTACCGCATCAGCCTGGTGCGCCTCAGGGGCAATAAGGCCGTGTCCTACGAAACATTTATCGACGGCTGGCTGGATGGCGATGATGTACGGGGCAGGCCGGTCGATTTGCTTGTCGCGCCGGACGGTTCACTGCTGGTGAGCGACGACCAGCGTGGCGTGATCTACCGGATCAGTTACAAGGGTTAGTTGGGGGTCAACACAATGTTCATCGTCCGTTTTTTCGGCAGGCTCCTGCGGGCTCTGTGGTATGGGCTCAACACACTGCGCCGGGTCTTGCACCTGATCCTGCTCGTCGGGCTGTTGATTATCGTGCTGGCCGCGATCGTGGGCCAGCCGGTGCCCGTGCCAGCATCGGCGGCCCTGGTCATTAATCCCACGGGCATGCTCGTGGAGCAGCTTGAGGGCAGTCCGCTGGACAGGGCCCTGGCCGACCTTAACAACCAGGCGCCCCCACAGACACTGTTGCGTGAGGTCACCGACAGCCTGGAGCGTGCTGCCGAAGACGATCGCATCAAGGCGGTCGTGCTCGACCTCGACGGCCTCGAAGGCGGCGGTCTGGCGAAGCTGCAGGCCATAGGCGAGCAAGTCCAGGTCGTGCGGGCTGCCGGCAAGAAGGTGATTGCAGTTGGCAGCGGCTATACCCGGGATCAGTACTACCTTGCCTCGCGAGCCGATGAAGTCATCATGCACGATCTGGGGCTGGTCTATCTGGAGGGTTATGAGTACTTCCGGATGTATTTCCGCGGTGCACTGGAAAAGCTCCAGATCGATCTGCATGAATTCCATGTTGGCGAATACAAGTCTTTTGTAGAGCCGTTCGTTCGCGATGACATGTCCGACAAAGACCGCGAGGCCAGCAAGTTGTGGCTCGGCGGCCTTTGGACGGCGTGGCAGCAGGACGTGGCAGCGGCCCGCAAGCTCAAACCCGAAGCCCTGCAGTCCTACGCCGATCAGTTCGCCGAACGGCTGGAAGCGGAGAACGGCAATGGCGCGCGAGCCGCGGTTGCCGCAGGCCTCGTCGACAAGCTCATGAGCAGGCCGGAGGTTGATGAATACTTAAGCGAGCTTGTGGGTGAGAGCGAGTCCGACGATGGCAGTTTCAGCGCGATCGACTTCCGGGCGTATGCGCAGGCCACCGGGATCGAGCTGCGCCTCAAGAACAACCAGGACCGCAATGTGGCGGTGATCGTCGCGTCCGGTGAGATCGTGGATGGCGAGGCGGCGCCCGGCGCCGTCGGTGGTGACACCCTGGCGGCCGAGATTCGCAAAGCCCGGTTCGACGACTCCGTGGAGGCTGTAGTCCTGCGCATCGACAGCCCGGGCGGCAGCATGTTTGCCTCCGAGGTAATTCTTGACGAGATCGAGGCCCTGAAAGCGGAGGGCAAGCCAGTCGTTGCCTCGATGAGCAGTGTCGCTGCGTCCGGCGGCTACTACATTGCGATGCCCGCCGATGAGATCTGGGCCAGCAACACGACGATCACGGGCTCAATCGGCGTCGGTGCCCTGTTCCCGACGATCCAGCGTGGCCTGAGCACGCTTGGTGTGCACGTGGACGGCTTTGGCACCACGGAACTGGCCGGCCAGCTGCGCTTCGACCGGCCGCTCGGTGACGAGGCCCGACGAGTGTTGACGGCCAGCATTGAGGACGCTTACCGGATCTTCGTGGGCAAGGTAGCGGACGCGCGCGACCTGACCTTTGAGCAGGCCGACGTCATCGCCCGTGGCCGGGTCTGGATCGGGGCGGATGCGCTCCAGCGCGGCCTTGTGGATCACATCGGTGGTCTCGCCGAGTCTGTAGCGGCGGCGGCGGCGCTCGCCGGACTGGAGGAGGGAGCCTATGGTGTGCGCTATTTCGAGCCGGAGCAGACGCTCCTGCAACGCTTTGCCATAGAAATGGCAGCGCGAGCCGTGCGAGCAGCCAATCGCCTTGGCGCCGGCGCATTACTGGCTGGATTGCAGGGAGTGGGTGGCGGTATGGCGGGCGAAATGTTGACGCGGTTCGACCAGGAGCTGCAGTTGCTGTCGCGGTTCAACGACCCGCGCGGGATCTACTTTCACTGCTTGTGCGTGATCGAGTAACCGGGATAAACGCAGGTCAGGTTTTGCTGTTGCGTCGCGGGTAGTCGAACAACAGCAGACCCCCCTCCGCTTCGTCGAGGTCCGCCCACCGGTTCAGGTTCAGGCCAATGATGACAACGCCGGCGGTCGGGATGTTATCAATGTCCGCGCTGGTCAGCCGGTTAGCCAGATCGGTCAGCCCCGGGTTGTGGCCGCACACGACAACGTCGCGAAAACTGCTTTCCTGACGGGCGAGTACCGCAATGATCTGGTCCGCAGACGCCAGGTACAGCTCTTCCTCGCGTTGTAGAAATTCGGCGGGATAGCCGATTTCACGGGCAACGATCTGCGCGGTTCGCCGGGCCCGGACGGCAGGACTCGTGAGGATCAACGTCGGGCGGGCGCCGCGGGCGCACAGTCGCTGCCCCATAAGGGGACCATCGCGCTCACCCCGCTGATTCAGCGGCCTTTCGCGGTCCTTCCGGGTGGCGTCGTCCCAGGCGGACTTCGCGTGCCTCAGCAGCGTCAGTTGGCAGCGCACCGGGTTACAGCAGGCCCGCTTCGAGACGCGCTGCTTCCGACATCATCTCCTGGCTCCACGGGGGATCAAAGACGAGTTCTACATTTGTCTCTGCCACTGTCGGGATGATGCTGATCTTCTGCCGGGCTTCCTCGACAAGTATCTCGCCCATGCCGCATCCCGGTGCCGTGACGGTCATCACGATACTGACGGCACGCTGCCCCGATGGCAGCCGCCGGATTGCACATTCATAGACCAGACCCAGTTCGACGATATTGATCGGAATCTCGGGGTCGTAGATGGTTTTCAGCTGCTCCCAGGCGAGTGCCTCGAACTGCTCATCGGTGGCGTCGTCTGGTAATGCGGGAGGCGTAACGGGCTCCTTGCCGAGGGCGCCAGCGTCGGCGCCGGGTATGCGAACGAGGTTGCCATCAAAGTAGACGGTAAAGCTGCCGCCCATCGCCTGTGTGATGTACACCAGCGCGTCCGTTGGCACCGTTACGGGGATGCCGGACGGAACCATCAGTCCTTCGACGTCTCGTCTGACGACGACAGGTTCGTTATCCATGCTGTTCATCGGGCAAGGCTCATTCGGTTGTCACAGTGCCGGGAGAGGCGTCCAGGGCGGCGCGCATTGTTTTCCAGGGGAGCGTGGCGCAGCGAATTCGGGACGGGTACTGACTGACGCCGCTGAGCGCTGCGAGATCGCCGGTGAGCGTGCTGCCATCGGCTGTCAGCGCCTGTTCGAAATGCTCGATGGCCGACCGTGCGTCCCGAACAGCGTGGCCACGAATGCTTTCCGTCATCAACGATGCCGAGGCCAGGCAGATTGCGCAGCCGGAGGCCTCGAAGGCCACATCGTCCAGCGTGTCGTCACTTAACCCAAGGTAGACGCGGACCTTGTCGCCGCAGAGGGGGTTGTGGCCTTCAGCTTCGCGGTCAAACTGCTGCGGCCGCCGCTGGTTGCGCGGGTGCCGGCTATGCTCCAGCACGATCTGGCGGTACAGGTCGCGAAGGTCGTGGGCAGACGCAGACATCAGCCGAACATCTGTTGCGCAAAGCGCAACGCGCCAACGAGTTGATCTATTTCTGCAGTGTTGTTGTAGAAGGCAAACGACGCCCGCGCGGTCCCGGGCACGCCGAAGCGCTCCATGACGGGCATGGCGCAGTGGTGTCCGGCCCGGATCGCAACGCCCTGCTGGTCAAGGACAGTGCCAAGATCGTGAGGGTGAATGCCGTCGATATTGAATGACACGACGGAAGCCTTGTCCGAAGCCGTGCCGAGAATGGTCAGCCCCGGCAGCTGCAGTAACGATCGTGTGGCGTAATCGAGCAGTTGCGCTTCCCACGCCGCGATGTTGCTCATGCCGATCTTTGTCAGGTAGTCGATGGCGGCGCCGAGACCAATGGCACCCGCGATGTGTGGCGTCCCGGCTTCCAGGCGATAGGGCAGCTCGTTATACGTCGTGCCCTTGAAGCTGACAGTCAGGATCATGTCGCCCCCACTCTGGAACGGCGGCAGGTCCCGCAAAATTGCCTCTCGACCATAGAGCACGCCGATGCCGGTAGGGCCGCACATCTTGTGGGCAGAGAATGCGTAGAAGTCACAGTCCAGGTCGCGGACGTCAACGGCCTGGTGTGGAATCGCCTGCGCACCGTCCAGCAGCACGGGAATGCCGTGCTGGCGGGCAGCGGCGACAAGCGCTTTTACCGGATTCACGGTTCCGAGCGCATTGGACACGTGCGTGACTGCCACCAGTTTCGTGCGGGGACCGAGTAGCTGCATGAAATCGTCCAGCACGAGCTCACCAGCGTCATTGATGGGCGCTACCCGGAGTATGGCGCCGCTACGTTCGCAGAGCAGCTGCCAGGGCACGATGTTTGAGTGGTGCTCCATGGCCGTAATCAGGATTTCGTCACCGGCCGCAAGCCGCTGGCCAAATGTGAAGGCGACCAGGTTGATGGCTTCGGTCGTGCCCCGCGTAAAGACGATCTCGCGTACTGAAGCCGCGTTGATAAAGGCCCTGACAGTCTCGCGGGCGCCCTCGTACAGATCAGTCGCCCGGTGGCTCAGCGTATGGACGCCCCGGTGCACATTGGCGTGATCGTGGGTGTAGTAGTGCCGGATGGCGTCCAGAACCTGCAGCGGCCGCTGGGACGATGCGGCATTGTCGAGATAGGCCAGCGGATGGCCGTTCACTTTCTGGGCGAGGATCGGGAAGTCCCGTCGGATCGAGGCCAGGTCGAGGACGGAATGCACGGTAGCCGAGGAAGTTGCGCTCATGCGCCAGTCCCGGATGGGGTAATGGCCTCGTCTCCACCGAGGCGAGCCTTAAGTTGCGCCTCCAGGCGAAGCCGAAGTTCCGGTATCGCAATGCCACTGAGTCCCTCGCGGAGGAAGGCCGACGTCAGGACTTGCCGGGCAACGGTCGGATCCAGGCCACGTGAACGCAGGTAGAACAGCGCGTTCGCATCCAGCTGGCCGGTCGTTGCGCCGTGGCTGCAGCGGACGTCGTCTACGTAGATTTCAAGTTCTGGTTTGGTGTCAATCTCCGCTGTCGGAGCGAGAAGGAGGTTGCGACTGGTGAGTGCGGCATCGCTGCCAGGGGCCCCCGGCTGCACAACGATCTTGCCGTTGAAAACGCCGCGGCCGTGACCATCGGCAATTCCTCGGAAAACTTCCCGGCTGGTAGTTAGCGGTGCCTGGTGCTCCAGCCGCGTGTGGTTGGCAATGTGGCGCTGTCCGTCCGCGAGAAACAGTCCGTGCACCGTCGCGTTGGCGCCGCTACCAGCCAGCAGCACGGTGATTGTCTGTCGGCAGAGCTGGCCGCCGAGATCCACGCTGGTAACGGTCACTGAGGCGGATTCCTTGAGTTCCAGCTCAGTGGTTTCCAGAAGCATTCCGTCGTCAGGCAGCGATTGCACACGAATGAGATTCAACTGGCTGCCACGTCCGAGGCGGATCTGATTAACGGCATTGACGAGCGCCCCGCTGGCGCCGGTGTATTCCAGGATCACGGTGAGACTGCTGTTGGGCGCGACGTCCACCAGCAGTCGCGGCTGGCCGAAGGCCCGCGCGGTCTCACCCTGCAGGCGGACGTGGACCGGCTCTGGCGGGCAACTGCCGGGATCAGTGGTAATCAGGAGCGCGTCGCCCAGCAGGGCCGTATTCAGATCCACGAGCTTGTCCGGGATGGTGTTTTCGGTCTTCAGCAGCAGGCTTTCGGTCCGGACCCGCAGCTCGGGAGTCAGCTGTCTCAGGGAGGCGATCGTCAGCCCGGGAGCGGTGCCGACTGGCGGTGATCGAAGCACGCCGTCGACGATGTTCACGGTGATTTCCGACCCGCGGGGCGGCGTCCCCGGTGGGTCGCGTGTCTCCGGCACAACGGCCGGAGCCGGCGGTGCAGCCAGGTACTCGGCCCACCGTCGGCTGTAGCCAGCCAGACTTGTGTATCGCCAGTCTTCCTCGCCCGCTTCGGGCAGGCCGGATTGATTCACCCGGGCCAGCGCGGCGGCCTGGCGTGCGGCGAGCCAGTCGAGCCCCGGCGTGCCGTGCCGGATTTGTGCCGCAACCACTTGCCAGGGCGGGCGGGCGGTGGACTCGCCCTCGGCAGCTTGCTGAATGGTCGTTCGCGTCATGGCGGATTGCCTACGTGCTGGCAGCGGCCAGGATCTGGTCGTAGCCGCCGGCCTCGAGCTCCAGCGCCAGCGTTCGGTCCCCGGTGCGGACGATCCGGCCACCGGCGAGGACGTGCACGTAGTCCGGCCGGATGTAGTCCAGCAGGCGCTGGTAGTGGGTGATGAGCACGAAGGCCCGTTCCGCATGCCGCAGGCTGTTGACACCGTTCGCCACGACCTTCAGTGCGTCGATGTCGAGACCGGAATCCGTTTCGTCGAGGATGGCGAGGAGGGGTTCCAGGACCGCCATCTGGAACACTTCGTTGCGTTTCTTCTCGCCGCCGGAGAAGCCCTCATTCACGCCCCGCTGCAGAAAGCTCTCGTCCATCTGCATCAGGCGCGCCTTCTCCTTGACGAGGCGCAGAAAGCCCACGGCATCGATCTGACCCTCGCCCCTGGCAGACCGCCGGGCGTTTAAGGCCGACCGGAGCAGGTAGATATTGCTGACACCGGGAATCTCGATCGGGTACTGGAACCCGAGGAACACGCCGGCCCGGGCGCGCTCTTCCGGAGGCATGGCGAGGAGGTCCTGGCCACGGTAACTGGCTGAACCGGCGGTGACTTCATAGCCGTCACGCCCCGACAGGACGTGAGCGAGGGTGCTCTTGCCAGAGCCATTCGGACCCATGATCGCGTGGACCTCGCCTGCCTGGACGCTGAGATCGAGACCGGTGAGGATTTCCTTGCCGCCCACCGCAACGCGGAGGCCGGTTACTTGCAAAAGAGGCGTTGTTTCCAAAAAAGCTGTGCAGTCGGTCAGCCGACCGCACCCTCCAGGCTGACATTGAGGAGATTCTGGGCTTCCACGGCGAATTCCATCGGCAGCTCGCGAAACACCTGCTTGCAGAAGCCGTTCACGATGAGATTCACGGCGTCTTCCGTCGACAGGCCACGCTGCCGGCAGTAGAACAGCTGATCATCGCCAATCCGTGATGTGGTGGCCTCGTGCTCGACCACAGCCGACGGATTCCGGACTTCCATGTACGGGAACGTGTGGGCGCCGCATGCCGGGCCCATCAGCAGTGAATCGCACTGGGTGTAGTTGCGGGCATTTTCCGCCGTTGGCAGGATTTTCACGAGGCCCCGGTACGCATTCTGCGCCCGGCCCGCCGAGATACCCTTCGACACGATCGTGCTGCGGGTGTTGCGGCCGATGTGGATCATCTTGGTGCCCGTGTCGGCCTGCTGCAGGTTGTTGGTCACGGCGACCGAGTAGAACTCACCGACTGAATTTTCGCCACGCAGGACGCAGCTGGGATATTTCCACGTGATGGCCGAACCGGCCTCCACCTGCGTCCAGGATATTCGCGAATTGTCGCCCCGGCAGTCGCCGCGCTTGGTGACAAAGTTGTAGATGCCGCCGCGGCCTTCCTCGTCGCCGGGATACCAGTTCTGCACGGTCGAGTACTTGATGGTTGCGTCCTTGAGGGCCACAAGCTCGACCACCGCGGCGTGCAGCTGGTTCTCGTCACGCTGCGGGGCTGTGCAGCCCTCCAGGTAGCTCACGTGACTGCCTGCCTCGGCAATGATCAGCGTGCGCTCAAACTGGCCGGTGTTGGCCTGATTGATCCGGAAGTAGGTCGAGAGTTCCATCGGGCAGCGCACGCCTTTGGGGATGTACACGAAGGAGCCGTCGGTGAACACCGCGGAATTCAGCGCGGCGAAGTAGTTGTCCCGATAGGGCACCACGGTGCCGAGGTACTGGCGAACGAGTTCGGGATGCTCCCGGACGGCCTCTGAAAATGAACAGAAAATGACGCCCACGGCCGCAAGCTTGTGCTTGAAGGTCGTGGTGACCGACACGCTGTCGAACACGGCATCCACGGCGACGCCGGCCAGGCGGGCGCGCTCGTGGAGCGGAATCCCCAGCTTTTCGTAGGTTTGCAGCAGCTTGGGGTCCACGTCGTCAATGGATTTGAGTCCCTGCGGAGCCTTGGGTGCGGAGTAGTAGGAAATCCCCTGGTAGTCGATCGGCGGGTGGTGCAGCTTCGCCCACTTCGGCTCGCGCAGCGTCAGCCAATGCCGGTAGGCCTTGAGGCGCCATTCCAGCAGGAACCCGGGCTCGCCCTTCTTGGCAGAGATGAAGCGGATGACGTCTTCGTTGAGACCGGGCGGCACCGTGTCTGCTTCAATGTCGGTGACAAAGCCGTGCGCGTAGCGTCGGCTGATCAGCTCTTCCAGGCCCTGATTCTGTGTGTTACCGGTCATGTGCCGTCATCCGTCAGGTTGATGGCAGCCGATGGCGAATGCGGCCGGCTCGCCCGGACAAGTCCACCAGTGGAAATTCGCGCGGTGGGTGCGCCAGCTCTGCGAGCGTGATTTCGCCGAGGGCACCGCGAATGCCCCGGTTGATCTTCTGCCAGGCGCCGCCGACCGGGCAGCCGTCTTCCAGTTCGCAGCGGCTGTCCTCGGTGCTGCATTCCGTAATGCTGAGGGGACCTTCCAGTACATCAAGAATTTCGGCCGCACTGATGCTGGCCGGTGTGCGCGCCAGTTCGTAGCCACCTTCGGCGCCGCGAACCGAGCGCACCAGTTCGCTGCGGGCGAGGAGCTTCAGCAATTTCTGCACCGTCGGCAGTGCCAGCCGCGTTCCGCTGGCGACATCACTGGCGGAATTCAGGTGTCCCGAGTGCGTGGCGAGGTGCACGAGGATCATCGTCCCGTAGTCGGTGAGCTTGCTGATGCGGAGCATGGTCCTGAAGGGTTCCCCAGGCTGAAATCTATATGGGACTATGTTAGTCCACTATCCCGTCCAGGGGAACCCGGCCGAACGGTCCTGGAGCGGAATTTGCTATTCTTCCCTGCTGCGTTGCTTGCCCGACTCGCGGGTTGCCAGGGCAGCGACATCTCAACGCGACCAGTTTTGAACCGGAGGTTCATGCCATGACTACCGAGTCACTTGCTGCCATTGCACAGGCGATGGTTGCGCCCGGCAAAGGGATTCTCGCTGCTGACGAGAGTTCGGGGACCATCAAGAAGCGCTTTGACGCGATCAAGCTCGAATCCACGATCGACAACCGGCGCGCCTACCGCGACATGCTGTTCACGACCCCTGGACTCAGCGGGTTCATCAGTGGCGTCATCCTGTTTGACGAAACGCTGCGCCAGTCCACACTCAGCGGCGTGCCAATTCCCAGGTACCTGACCCAGCAGGGCATGATTCCCGGCATCAAGGTTGATGCCGGTGCCAAGGCCCTGGCCGGGTTCCCGGGCGAGACCGTCACCGAGGGGTTGGACGGGCTGCGGGAGCGCCTCAAGGAGTACGCAGGGCTCGGCGCCAAATTCGCCAAGTGGCGAGCGGTGATCACCATCGGCAAGAACCTGCCCAGCGACTTCTGTCTGGCGGCCAATGCGCACGCGCTGGCGCGCTACGCCGCGCTTTGCCAGGAAGCAGGGATCGTGCCTGTCGTTGAACCTGAAGTCCTGATGGATGGCGACCACACGATCGCCCGCTGTGCCGAGGTGACCACCGCGGCTCTCGAGCACACCTTCAAGCAATTGCAGGCGCACCGGGTCGATCTGACCGGCATGGTACTGAAGCCGAACATGGTGGTGCCCGGGCAGGGTTGCCAGCAGCAGGCGTCCGTTCGCGAAGTGGCTGAGGCCACCATCAAATGCCTCAAGGCCATGGTTCCGGCCAACGTGCCGGGTATTGCGTTCCTTTCCGGCGGACAGAGCCCGGAGGACGCCACGAAGCATCTCGGCGTCATGAACACGCTGGGATCGTTGCCCTGGCAGCTCACGTTCTCGTACGGGCGGGCGCTGCAGGCGCCGTCGCTGAAGGCGTGGGGCGGCAAACCCGACGGCGTAAAGGCCGGACAGGGTGCGTTGTTGAAGCGTTCCCGCCTGAACGGGTTAGCACACGCCGGCAAGTATCAGCCCGACATGGAAGCTGCCTGACCCGGTGACGGACGAAAATATCGTACAGGTCAGTGGCCTGCGGTTTGCAAGGTCGGGGCGGCCAATTTTTTCCGGTCTTGATCTTGGCATTCCCCGGGGCAGCATCACCGCGATCATGGGTCCCAGCGGGACTGGCAAGACGACCCTGTTGCGCATGATTACCGGTCAGTTGCGCCCGCACGGCGGCACAGTCACTGTGGCAGGCCAGAACGTGGCGGAACTCTCGCGAAGCAAGCTTTTCGACCTGCGGCGTCGCATGGGCATGCTGTTCCAGAACAGCGCCCTGCTGACCGATTTCAGTGTCTTCGAAAACGTGGCCTTTCCCCTGCGCGAGAACACCCGGCTTCCCGATGAGCTGATCCGGCATGTGGTCTTGACCAAGCTCAACGCGGTAGGGTTGCGCGGCGCTGCGGACCTGATGCCCTCGGAGCTGTCCGGCGGCATGTCACGGCGGGTTGCGATGGCCCGTGCAATCGTCATGGATCCCGAGTTGCTGCTCTACGATGAACCTTTCTCCGGTCTGGACCCGATCTCGCTTGGCGTGGTTCTCCGTCTGATACGCGTGAACAACGATGCGCTGGGCCTGACCAGTGTGGTTGTCTCCCACGACGTCGCCGAAATTACCCAGATCGCCGATTACTGCTTTGTGATTTCGGAGGGAAAGGTCATTGCTTCGGGTCCGCCAAAGGACCTGGCGGGAAGCTCGTCAGAGCTGGTTCGTCAGTTCATGACGGGGGCGGCAGACGGTCCCGTGCCGTTTCATTACCCGGCGCCGGACTACGCTCTGCAGTTGCTCGGCACACCCGGATGACCCTGGCGCTGCAATTGTGGGGTGGACTGATCGAGTCCCTGCGCAAGCTGGGCTCAGTAATTCTCTTCCTGCTCGAGATCCTGAAGCAGTGCCCGGGCGCTCTTGCCCGGCCGCGGCTGATCTCGCAGCAGGTGCATAACTCCGGGGTCCTGTCCCTGGTGATCATCATGACGTCAGCCTTCTTTGTCGGCATGGTGATCGGGCTGCAGGGTTACGACTCGCTGTCCCGGCTGCGGCAGGAAGATATCCTCGGCGCGGGCGTCGCGCTGACGCTCTTCAAGGAACTGGGTCCGGTGGTTACAGCGCTGCTGTTTGCCGGGCGTGCCGGCACCGCACTCGCGTCTGAAATCGGGCTGATGCGGGCTACAGACCAGCTGTCTGCCATGGAAGTGATGGCCATCGATCCGATTCGCCGCATCGTGGCGCCCCGATTTCTTGGCGCGGTCATTTCCGTGCCCCTGTTGACCACCGTCTTCAACGCGATCGGCATTCTCGGTGCGTGGTTCATCGGAGTGCTGATTATGGGGGTCGACAACGGCGCGTTCTGGTCCCAGATGCAGGAGTTTGTGGACCCGCCGGATATCTTTGAAGGTGTGGCCAAGAGTGTTGTGTTCGGCATAACGGCTGGCCTCGTTGCCGTGTACGAAGGGTACAATTCACCGCCTACGGCCCAGGGCGTTGGCATGGCGACCACGCGCACGGTGGTCACTACGTCGATTCTCGTCCTGGTACTCGATTACGTCATCACCGCCTTCCTCATCTAGGGCCTTTCAGACCATGGAAAATTCCCGCACCCGCGAACTTGGCACTGGTCTGTTCATCTTTCTGGGCTTTGCCGCCCTGCTGTTTCTGGCAACGCAGACAACCGACCTCGAAGAGTACGGTGGTGACGAGGGCTATCTGGTCACCGCCCGTTTCGACGACGTCGCCGGGCTGAAAGTTCGTTCGCCAGTCACCATGGCCGGAGTCAATGTCGGGCGTGTCGAAAGTATTGTCATTGACAATGAGCGGCTCGACGCTGTGGTGAGCATGCGTATTAACTCGAGGTTCAACAAAATCCCCGATGATTCCGACGCCAGCATCCTTACGGCGGGCTTGCTCGGCAGCAAGTACGTAGGCCTCGGTCCGGGCGGGTCAGACACCTACCTTGAAGAGTCGAGTGAGGTCGAGATCACGCAGTCGGCCATCGTGCTCGAGCAGATGGTCAGCAAGTTCCTGTTCAGTCAGGCTGAAAAGGGCGGTGCCGGTGAGGGATCGGACGCCCCGCTGGCAGACGAATAGACCGAGTAATCCGGAGTGTTTCGCATGCGTACCCTGGCCGCCCTGACGCTTTCCCTGCTCGCCGCCGTCGCGAGCGCCGACAGCCGCACCCCCGAACAGGTGGTCCGAGAAACGGCGGACACCCTGGCCGAACGTATCGATGGCCGCCAACAGCAGCTGGAAGCCAATCCCGCCGAGTTGTACCGGCTGGTGGATGAAGTGTTCTTGCCCGTCTTCGATACCAGCTACGCTGGCCGACTGGTGCTGGGCAAGCACTGGCGAACCGCCACGCCGGTGCAGCGCCAGGAATTTATCGACGCGTTCTATGACTTCATGTTGCGCAGCTACGCAAGGTATGTGCTCCGGTTTGAGAAGGATTCGGTGCGGTTCCTGCCGGGCGCCCCAGGGGCTCCTGATCCGAAGCGCACTGTCGTCAAGACCGAGATGCAGTTGGCGGACGACACGAAGCTGCCCGTCTTCTACTCACTGCGCCAGACAAAGGACGGCTGGCGGGCGTTCGACGTGCGCATCGAGGGTATTTCCTACGTGCAGAACTACCGCAATCAGTTCAGTGCGGAGATCGGTGCAAAGGGCATTAACGCGGTAATCGAGCGCCTGAAGAGCGATGCTGCCAAATTGACCACGAGCGCCCCGGTGGCCGGCCCCAAGTGAGCGCCGCGAATTCCGCTGAGTCGGGGCTGAGTGCCGACGGGTCGGGGCGCGTCATCGTCACCGGGTCGGTGACTTTTGCCACTGCCGGCGACTTGCTTCGTGCGAGTGAGCCGCTGTTTGCGGGCCAGAAGGCCGTTACCGTAGATCTCGGGGCCGTGACCAACGTGGACAGTGCCGGGCTGGCCTTGCTTCTCGAGTGGGTGCGGCGGGCGAGAAGTGACGCGCGTGCAGTGACCTACACTGGATTGCCGGAAAAACTGGTCGCCATTGCGAAACTCAGTGGCGTCGACACCATGCTCGCTGCGGGTTCCGCGCCGGCAAGCTAGTCGTCCAGGTCCCCGTCGTCCAGTTCTCCGTCGTCGAGTTCGGCCTCATCCAGGTACGAATCGTCCTCTGGCACATTGCCATCCAGGGCCCGGTAGCGGCGGTTCTGGAAGTAGGCGTCGCGAACAAACAGATAGGGGTCGAACGCCTCGAACACCTGCTGATCCGCATCCAGCAACCGTGATCGGCCGTCGACCTGGTTGATTACCCAGAGACCGAGGGTGACGCTCACGTCGCCATCAGAAATACTCAGGAACGGCGTCAGTGGCGAATCTGCCACGTCACCGAAGGCGTGTCGCGTCGTTCGCGGTCCCAGCAAGGGGATGACCAGATAGGGTCCTTGCGCCACACCCCAGACTGCCAGTGTCTGGTCGAAGTCCTCGTCATTTTCCGTAAGGCCGACCCGCGTGGCCGGATCGAACAGGCCACCAAGACCCACCGTGCTATTCAGCAGGAAGCGGCCACTGTCCTGTCCGACCTGCCCGAACTTGCCTTGTAGCAAAGCGTTGACGATGGTGACGGGGTAGAGCAGATTGCTGAATACATTGCGTAGCCCGGCCCGGAGCTGCGGTGGGACGCCCCGCGTGTAGCCAACCGCTAGTGGCCGTAGCAAGTACCGGTCGCCGATATCATTCACCCGGTACACGGCCCGGTTGACCGGTTCGAAGGGGTCGTAGGCCTCGGTGCTGGTCGCAGCATCGAGGCCGACACAGCCGGCGGCTACCAGGGCGAGGGAGGCCAGCAGCAGGGCGGGCAGGATCGTGCCCTCGCTCATCATGGCGTCCTGCCACCAGTGCCTTGCTGGCGGCGCTCCTTCTGCTCGCGCTCCAGCCATTCCTGGATCTGTGCCAGGCGCGAGGTAAAGCGGGCCTTCTGCACGTCGTCGAGGCCGGGAATTGACAGGGCGAGTCGCAACTGGTCCGCCGCCATGATGACGTCCCCCTTGATCAGATGCAGTTCTGCCATGTAGTAGTGGGCGTCAGCGGTGTCGCCCGCCGCGCTGGCGGCCAGTGCAATCAATCGGACCTGCTCGGCCGTTGGCGGTACGTTATTGAGCAGATCGAGCAGGATGGTATGGGCCTTTTTCGCCTGCTCGTCGGCCAGCAGCGCTTCAGCGTATCGCACAGTGAGAGGGACATTGCGGGGGAAAAGCCCCATGGCCTTTTCGTAGCCGGCGAAGGCAGCGTCCCGATTGCCGAGTGCAAGCTCCGCCCCGGCAAGACCCGTGTGAAAGGGAATGACGCCCGGATTCGCCGCCAGCAGGCTGCTGAACAGGGCTCTTGCCTCCTTGTACTGGCCCAGTTCCATGCGGACCAGCGCGAAACCATACTCGGTACCGAGGTCGCCGACGTGCTTCGGGTCGCGCTGCTCACCCTCAAAGAACTCCAGTGCCTTCTCCGGTGTTGGGCTGGACAGGACGCGAACCCGCGCCCGGGTGAGCGAGTAACCTGCCGCATCCTGTACGTCAGGCCGCGGAAAGCTGGCGGCCCGTTCGCGTGTTTCGGCAATGCGGTTGACGGTGACAGGGTGAGTGCGAAGAAATTCAGGCGCCTGGCTGGCGAGTGGGCCCGTTTGGCGGGCCAGGGTTTCGAAGAAGGCGGGCATGCCCATCGGATCAAAGCCGGCCGCCGCGAGCACGCCGACACCGACGCGGTCGGCCTCGTACTCGTTCGCTCGCGTGAAATTGATTTGCTGCTGGGCCGCGACGCTCTGGGCCGTTGCGATGGCGCCGGTAACGGCATCGCCGCTGCCGCCGATGGCGCCCAGCAAGATGGCGCCCAGCATGGCCGCCATGGTCAGAATGCTGTTGCGCTGATTGGCGAAAACGGCGCGCGAGATATGCCGCTGCGTGACGTGCGAGACTTCGTGCGCCAGGACGCCGGCCAGTTCACTCTCCGACGCGGACGCCAGCAACAGACCGGAATGAATGCCGACATACCCGCCGGGCAGGGCGAATGCGTTGATGGCCGGATCATTGACGACGAAGAAGGTGAACTGGTACTCGCCATCCTGGGCCTGGGCGGCCAGTTTTAGTCCGACATCCTGTACATACTCCTGGATTTCCGGATCGCTCATGACCCGGTTGGTGTCCACGAGACTGCGGAAAATGGCGCGGCCGATCTGCATTTCCTTTTCGCGCGACAGAACGGAATTGGCCGGCCCCCCGATGTCGGGCAGATCATCGCCCGTAGCCGCCGGTACCGTTGCCGGCACCAGCAGTGTCAGGGCCGTTATGGCTGCAACCAGGCGTCGCATGGGGGGCGCCGGGGGCAACCTTAGAGGGCCTCGACCGCCGCCAGCACCTCGGCAGCGTGGCCCTTGACGCTCACCTTGCGCCACTCGGCGCGCAGCTTGCCCGCGGCATCGATCAGGAAGGTGCTGCGGACGACGCCCATGACCTTCTTGCCATACATGTTCTTTTCCCGAATGACATCAAACAGACGACACAGGGATTCGTCGCCGTCCGACAACAGGTCGAAGGGAAATTCGAACTTTGCCCTGAATTTTTCGTGTGATCCGAGAGAATCGCGGGACACGCCGAGAATTACGGTTTTCTTCTGGCGAAACTTGCTGTGCAGGCTGCCAAAGTCGCAGCTTTCAGTGGTGCAGCCCGGAGTGTTGTCCTTCGGGTAGAAGTAGATGACGACGTTACTGCCACGCAGCCCCTTGAGGTCCACTGTCTTGCCCCCCGTGGCTGGCAGACTGAAATTGGGGACGGCCTTGCCCACGGTAATGGTGCTCATGGTGTGTGCGACTGCTCCTCAGTGTCCTCAGCGCTGTGCCGGCTCGATAACCGCATCAAGGTTCTGTTCGTCGCAGTACTCGAGAAACTCTTCCCGTAACGTTGCGACATGAATCGAACGGGGGACGTTCACGGTCAACTGCACGCTGAACATGAGTGCGCCAGTGTGTGGGGCATTATACCGGCGTGTACTCACCTCAGCGATTTCGAGTGTCCGCGCTGCGAAAAAATTCGACAGGCCGAACACAATCCCTTCGTGGTCCAGGGTGACGACGTCCACGAGGTAGGGAGCCGAGGTCTCGATCGGCCGTGGCTGGGTTTCCCGCACGGTTACCGTCAGGTCGGCCTGTTGCTGCAGTGCCTGGAGCTGACTATGAAGTTTGGTCATGGTGTGCCAGTTGCCGGACACCAGCATCATCACGGCAAATTCCGAGCCCAGTGCGATCATCCGGCTTTCGCGGATGCTGCCGCCAGCCGACGTTACGGCCTGGCTTACGTCGCGTACGACACCGGCGCGATCCGGGCCGATGGCGGTGACCGCCAGGAGCTTTTCCATGAATTCGATCTGGGGGAGTTACGGGATGAAAGGCAGTGTACCGGGAAATAAACCACCGGCAAGCGAGTGACGCCGGGGCGAGCCGGGCTATTGGCCTTGCGAGGCCCGGAGGCGGCAAGTACCATTCCCGGCTCGTCAACGCGCGGTTCTTTTCGAATGTTTTCAGGCAGCAGCGTCGCTCTCGTCACCCCGATGTCGGTGGACGGGACTGTGGATTTCGCCTGCCTTGAGCGGTTGGTGGATCTGCATGTTGAGGAGGGCACGGACTGCCTGGTGATCGCCGGAACCACTGGCGAGTCGGCAACGCTGACGAAGTCCGAGCACATCGAGGTGATTCGCGTGGCCGCCGAGCGCGCGGCGGGCCGGATTCCTGTCGTTGCGGGCACGGGGTCCAATTCCACCGCCCAGACCATTGAACTCTCCCGGGCCGTGGCCGCCTACCCGATTGATGGTTACCTGATCGTCACGCCGTACTACAACAAACCAACACAAGAAGGGCTGTGCCGCCACTACCTGGCCATAGCCGATGCCGTCGATCGGCCCGTAATTCTGTATAACGTGCCGGGGCGGACTGGCGTGGACATGCTCCCGGAGACGGTGGCGACGGTGGCCAGGCATTCCGGCATCGTCGGGATCAAGGAAGCCACGGGCGATCTCAGCCGGATCGCGCCGCTCCGCGCCGGGTGCGGCGACGAGTTTGTTTTACTCAGCGGCGATGACGCCACCGCTCGCGAGTTCATCCTGAAGGGCGGGCAGGGCGTCATTTCCGTC
>CAZPNN010000050.1:0-1617 GCA_964587605.1 uncultured Chromatiaceae bacterium | reverse complement strand
GGGGATTAAACGGCTTGGGCAGATAGTCGTCGGCGCCGCCCAGCAATCCGATGATGCGCTCGGACTCCTCGCCCCGCGCGGTCAGCATGACAATCGGCAAATCATGCCGCTCCCGCAATCGCCTGAGCACCTCGAAACCGCTGATTCCGGGCAACATGACGTCCAGAACCACCAGGTCAGGCGGGGCCTGATCCACCCGGGCCAGGGCACTTTCCCCGTCATTGACGATGGCCACGCGAAAGCCCTGGAGTTCCAGAAACTCCCGAAGCATGGCGGCGAGGGCTTCATCGTCGTCCACCAGCAAAAGGCTGGCACCGCCGGATAGGCCAGCGTCGCTCATCGCGCCCCTGCCCTGCGACTGATTGCCGCAATTCGGCTACCAACCACGACTGTTGCACCCCTGTTAACCGTCTGTTGACCCACAGATCCTGAACCCACGCCTAGACTTCGCGGCATCCGCTGCATATTCCGGAATGTTCCCATGACCTTTGTTGTGACCGAAAATTGCATTCGGTGCAAGTACCAGGACTGCATTGAAGTCTGCCCCGTGGACTGCTTCCACGCCGGCCCCAACTTTCTGGTGATCAATCCCGACGAATGCATCGATTGCACTCTGTGCGAACCCGAGTGCCCCGTTAACGCGATTTACGCCGAAGACGACCTGCCGGCAAACCTGAAGCCCTTTGCCGCGCTGAACCGCGAACTCGCTGCCGTCTGGCCCGTAATCACCAACCCGGGTGATGTCCCGCCGGACGCCGATCAATGGCAAAACGTCGAGGGCAAGCTGGCCCATCTGGAACGAATGGAGAGACGAACATGAGTACGGAAGACACGGCACCGGCCAAGACCAGCAACAACGCACTGGTCAATATGATGTACCGGCCACCCTGGGTCGGACTGGTCGCGTTCATCATCGTGTTTGTGGTCCAGGCGCTCGGCCACACGGTGATGATCGTCATGGAAGAAGTCTGGCCGGGCGAACATTACGTTTACGAATCAGCCTTTGCCATGGGCCTGCTCGGCGCCGTGCTGCTGTTCATCGGCATGAAGAGCACCAAGGAGGTCAGCGCCACGTGGCTGGGTTTCTGGGCCGGCACTTTCCTCTGGACCGGATGGATCGAGTTTTCGTTTGTGTGGTCGGCCAACTACCTGAGCGTTCCGGATTTGATGGACCCGATAATGGCCGGTGAGATCGCCACCAAAGCCGAGTACCTCGTCATGATGTCGTCGATCGGCATCCTGGGTTCAACCCTTGCGTACTTCCTTCTGAACAAGGAAACGAAGTGCAACTTCTTTATCTGGTTCCAGCGCAATCTGAACCTGAAAACCGGCAAGCCGAGCCCCAATCACGAACGCAACTTCGCCGCCATCACGGCGCTGGAAACCATCTACGTCGTCTGGTTTTTCTATCTGGTACTCCTGTTCATCTACGACGAGAATATTCTTGGCGACCGGCACCCGGTGACCTACGGAATCTTCTTCCTGAATGTTATCTGGGCGGTGTACCTCTTCCTGCGGCTGATGAAGTTCTGGCGGGTCACGACCGCAATCCGCTACGGCATCCCGACGGCGATCATCGCCTGGAACGCTTTGGAAATAGCCGGCCGCTGGCACCTG
>CAZPNN010000049.1:0-4584 GCA_964587605.1 uncultured Chromatiaceae bacterium | reverse complement strand
CGCTTCGACCGCAGCGCGGCGACTCGGGTTATGATTCGTCGAAGGGTCCGCAAGAGGCCTGTTTGCCGACAATAAGAATGAAGCGAGTTCCGACTGTCTTTTGTTTGTACGGTGGGCTACTAGCGGCCTCCGCGACGGTGTTCGCGCTCTTGCTGGGGGCGCCGCTTGCGCGCGCCAACAACGTCAATGGCGCGTGGTCCGAAGTCGCGTGGTGGCCACTGATACCAATCCATGCCGTGCTGCTCCCGGACGAGCGCGTCCTCACCTACGGCACTCATCAGAGGATCGTGCAGGGCATTCCGACGGAAGTGCAGGGCGGCAGTTTCAGCTACGACGTCTGGGATCCGGCCGCCGGGCTTTCAGGCGGGCATCTGACCCTGCCGAATCTCACGGCAACGGACCTCTTCTGCAGCTCCCAGCTGGTCCTGCCAGGTGGCCAGGACGTCTTTATTTCCGGTGGCGATGTCTGGGATGCCACAAACACAAGGGTACTCAACAGCGCGAACCCGAATACGAACCTGTTCAGGCTTTCCGACAACACGCTCACCCGCCAGAACAACATGAACCGGGCACGCTGGTATGGCAGCTCGACCACCCTGATCAACGGCGAGGTCTACATCCAGGGTGGCAGCGGCGATCGGCCGGAAGTACGGCAGACCAATGGCACGTTCCGGCTGCTGAGTGGTGCCAACACCAGCACGCTCGCCTCCACGTACCCGCGCAACTTCGTCGCGCCGACCGGCCTGGTGTTCGGGTACGACTCTACGGGCAAGATGTACACAGTGAACCCGGCCGGTACGGGCACCTACACCTACCATGCGACCTTTACCGGGCCGACCGGCGATGACGCCAGTGCCGCCATGTTCCGGCCCGGCCGCATCCTGCAGTTTGGTGGCAACTCCAACCTGGCCCGCGTCATCGATATCACCGGGGCCAGTCCGGTGGTAACGGTGACGGGGAATCTCCTGCAGAAACGCCGGATAGTTAACGCCACCGTATTGCCGAACGGCCGGGTGCTGGCCACTGGCGGCAGCGGCGTCTGGAATGACCTCACCGGCGTGACGAAGTACGCCGAGATCTGGGACCCCAACACGGGCCTGTGGACCCAGCACTCAAGCGGTGCCAAGGCCCGCCTGTATCACGCGACAGCGCTGCTGCTGCCGGACGCCAGCGTCATGGTGGGGGGTGGCGGAGCGAACTCGCCGACCACCAGCCTTCCAGAAAGTAACACCAACATTGAAATCTACTACCCGCCGTATCTGTACGCTCCGGGTCCGAACGGCACACTGGCGGCACGGCCGACGATTGTCGATGCGCCGTCCAGCATCGAGATCGGCGAAACGTTTGCCGTGGACTTCGCAGGCAGCGGCCCCATCAGCCGGGTGACGCTGGTCAAGACCGGCTCGGTGACCCACAGCTGGAACATGGATCAACGGTTCGTCGAGGCGACATTCAATACCAGCGGCAGCCGGCTCATGGTCCAGGCGCCGACCCGCGCGGGGGATGCGCCACCGGGGTTCTACATCCTCTTTGTCTTAAACCCGTCCGGCGTGCCGTCGGTTGGCAAGATCGTCCAGGTTCCGGTCGCTGCCACGCCGAATCCGGCGGTGACGCCGACCCTCACGCCACCCGGTAACCGCTCGAATCCACAGGGGACGCCCGTCAGCCTGCAGCTCGTGGCGACGGATCCGAACCTGGACGATCTGGGTTACGGCGCCACCGGATTGCCCACCGGCTTGTCTGTCAATCCGCTTACAGGGCTTATCAGTGGAACGCCAAACACCCCGGGCAGCTATAACGTCGTTGTGGCAGCGAGCGACGGTGTAAATTCCGCCTCGTCCGCCTTCGTCTGGCAGATCACCGCAGTGGACCCGCTGGTCCTGACTCCGTTGCCGTTGCAGGCACCGAGACTCTCTGGATCAACCGCAGGTTTCACGGCCGTCGTCAGCAGCGGGATCAATCCGCGGTACCGCTGGTACTTTGACGATGGCACACCGCAGACGGACTGGTCTACGGTGCCGACGATTAACCACATCTTTGCCCAACCGGGCGTCTACTACGTCACCCTCACGGTGACGGACGACCGGGGGATCCAGCAGTTCAGCACGACGGCCGTTACCGTGCATTTCCCGTTGACTCAGAACCGGCCGGCAGCCTCGGGGAATCTCGCCTACAGCGGGTCCGGTGGCACCGGCAGCCGGCTGTGGGTGGTGAACCAGGACAACAACTCGGTCAGCGTGTTCGACGCGGTGAGCAATGCCCGGCTGGCCGAGATCCCCGTGGGACTTGCGCCCCGGTCCGTGGCGATTGCTCCCGATGGCACCGTGTGGGTCACGAACAAGCAGTCGGCGTCTATCAGCGTCATTGATCCGGGCACGCTGGCCGTGACCGCCAGCATCGCGCTGCCCCGGGGTTCGCAGCCCTACGGCCTCGCGTTCTCGCCGGCCGGAGGGGCCGGCTACGTGGTGCTGGAGGGTCTTGGGAAACTACAGAGGCTGGACGTCGCTCTGCGTCAGGCCACTGTAGAGGTCGCGAATGTGGGGCCGAATCCACGCCACCTGTCCATCAGCGGCGACGGGGCTTCGATCTATGTGGCGCGGTTCATCACGCCGCCCCTGACTGGCGAAAATACAGCCATCGTGCAACCGGGCACGGCGGGTGGTGAGGTGGTGCAGGTCAGCACGGCCGGCCTCCAGGTGGTGAAGACCATCACCTTGCAACATTCGTCGCAGCCGGACACCGCGACTGCGGGGAGCGGCGTGCCGAATTATCTGGGCGCGGCGGTGATTTCGCCCGACGGTACGCAGGCGCTCGTGCCGTCGAAGCAGGACAACATTCAGCGCGGTGTCCTCCGCAACAACCTGAACCTGAACTTCCAGAACACGGTCCGGGCGATCACCTCGCGCGTGGCCCTTGGCACCGGCACCGAGGACTTCCCGCGCCGGATGGACCACGACAACGCCGGCCTCACCAGCGCCGTGGCTTTCGACAAGCTGGGTGTCTATACCTTCATGGCCCTCGAAACGAGCGGCGAAGTGGTCATCGCCGACGCGCACACCAGCCTGCAGATTTTGCGGCTGGACGTCGGCCGGGCGCCGCAGGGCGTGCTGGTATCGCCAGACGGCCTGCGGCTTTACGTCAATAACTTCATGGACCGTACGGTCGATGTCTTCGACCTGTCGTCGCTCGTCCTGACCGGGACGCCTGGCGTGCCCCGCCTGGCGACGCTTCCCGCGATCATCACCGAGGCGCTGCCAGCCAACGTGCTGCTCGGGAAGCAGCTGTTCTACGACGCCCGGGATCCACGTCTGGCACTGGACCGCTACATGAGTTGCGCGTCGTGCCACAACGACGGCGGGTACGACGGCCGCGTGTGGGATCTGACCGGTTTTGGCGAGGGATTGCGCAGTACGATCAGCCTGCGGGGGCGCGCCGCCGGGCAGGGCTTCCTGCACTGGAGCAACAACTTTGACGAATTGCAGGACTTCGAGGGCCAGATTCGTGCGCTCGCAGGCGGCACGGGACTGATGAGCGATGTGGCGTTTACCGCTGGCACGCGCAGCCAGCCACTGGGTGATCCCAAGGCCGGGCAAAGCGCCGACCTCGATGCACTGGCGGCCTACGTGGCTTCGTTGAACAGCTTCGCGCCCAGTCCCCTGCGCAACGGTAACGGCACATTGACCAGTGATGCACAGGCGGGCCAGGCCGTATTCGCCAACCTGAACTGCGCGGCCTGTCACGGTGGTGCCAATTTCACGGTCAGCGGCGCCGGCAACCTGATGGACATCGGAACCCTCACGCCCGCGAGCGGTCAGCGGCTGGGCGGCACCCTGACCGGTATCGACGTTCCCACCCTGCGGGATGTCTGGGCGACGGCGCCTTACCTGCACGATGGCTCGGCGCAGTCCCTCGCCGCCGCCATACAGGCGCACAGCGGTACCTCAGTGCCGGCACCCGACCTGCCGAAGCTGGTGGCCTATGTGGAGCAGATTGGCAGTGACGAAGGGCCGGCACCGGTGGCTGACCAGGACTCGGACGGTGTGCTCGATTTACTCGATAACTGCAGTTCGGTGGCAAACGCGACACAGTGCGATTCCGACGGAGACGGTTTTGGCAACCTCTGCGATGGGGATCTGAATAACAACGGCGCGACGAACGCCCAGGACTACGTGGAATTTCGCACCAACCTGGGTGGCGCCTCCACCGCCCCGACCTACAACGTTGCTGACCTGAACTGTAACGGTGTTGTGAACACCCAGGATTACGTGCTTCTCCGGAACCTGTTCGGCTCGCCACCGGGGCCGTCCGGCCTGACGCCCTGACGAACCGTCCTCAGGTTGCTCTTTGGCCTGCGGCCGGAACCTTCGCGGGTGGTGTCGCAGCAGGCGGCTTTTCCTGGTGAGTCAGCATCTCGCCGATCATTGACTCGACGAAGGCGAATCGCGCTTCCGTCGCCTCCAGGGGTGCCGAGAACCGGAATTTCTGCTGACGGTCCAGTCGGTAGGTCCTGGGCGTATTCCGTATCTGCGTGACGATCCAGGCGGGGCTGACAGTCGTGCGTGGTCCGAACTCGACAAAACCGCC
>CAZPNN010000048.1:0-3922 GCA_964587605.1 uncultured Chromatiaceae bacterium | reverse complement strand
CTGGCCGCTCTGTCGAGCCTGGTCATTCGTTGCTCCTCAATAGCGTGACGTGGTCAGTACCACGTCGGTCTCCCGCAGGACTAGGGAGACCTCAGGTGACCGACACTTCCAGTTGCCCGTCACTGCGCGCAAACAGGCGGGTACCGTCAGATAGCTCGATTACGACTTCCCGTCCGTCGGCTTTAAGTACGCGGACTATCGACAAGCCTTCGACCAGTGCGCTGAGGCGCCTTGCCAGATCATCAGGGTGATCGGGGCCTTTTTGCGGCTGACCTCCGGTGGTCATCAGAATTTCTCCTTCAGGCGGCCATCGGACCAAACTGCCCGGTGACGCTCGCCATGTTCGAAATCTCCGAGGGATTTATACACCTCCCAGTGGTCGCCGTGGAGCAGGTCCTTCTGCCACACCTCGCCCGCCATGCGATCCCTGCGCGCCCGGCGCCCACGCACTGGCTCAAAGAGTTGTGGGCTTGTGTCGGGCGTCTCCTCCATGTCCCCGAACGGTAGCGGGCTAGACTGATCCGATACAGCCGCGAATCTCCTGGCTGCGCCAGGTTTCGATGCACCGCTTACCTGCAGGACAAGCGGATGAACGACAAACTCAAGAACTAAGGACTACGCTGGCCGCCCTGTCGAGCCTGGTCATTCGTTGCTCCTCAATAGCGTGACGTGGTCAGTACCACATCGGCCTCCGCAAACGCCTTGCGCTGGCGCTCGGCAAGCGCTGCCGCCTCGCCCTTGCGATCCTGGGCTTCAAGGGCTTTCTGCAGGCCAAGTAACGAGTAGCCGTTCTCCCGGTTGCGGGACAGGTCCTGCCAGTAGACGGTCTCGGCTTCCTGCGGGTGACCGGCTTCCAGCAACACCGCGCCCAGATAGTGGCGCACCGGGAAATACCAGTCGGGCGGCTCGTTGTACATCAGCCCGTCCTGCAGAAGCACCGCCCGCTCCAGTTGTGCGATGGCCTGGTCGTGGCGGCCCGCAGCCGCATCAATCTCCGCGGCCAGGATCAGTCCGGCAATGGTGACCAGTTTGGTCGTCGGGGAGAAGGCCGTGTATTTGTCCTTAAGGCCCGGCTCGTTGCCGATGGCCAGCAGGGCTTTGAGTTCCTCGCCGGCGCGCGCCGGATTGCCGTTGTGCCGGTAAGCCAGGCCGCGGGCGTAGTGCCACATGGCGTTCATCAGGCGCGCCGGCTGCGGCGGCTGTGGCTCCTTCAGTACGTCATCCCAGCGACCGAAGCGGGTGAGCACGAATAGCGGCTGCAGTTCGAAGATTTCCGGCAAGCCGAACACATCCGGTTCCGGGTGGGAGTGCCCGGCCACCTTGCGGGCATCGGCCAGGGCCACGGCACTGCGACCCTCGAACATCGCGGCCCACACCTGGAAGTGCATATTGTGCGGGTAGTAAAGCAGCGGGTAGATGCCCTGCGACCGGCACTGTGCCAGGTAGCTTTCATCGGCGCGGGCTGCGGCGACGTTCACCGCGTAGGCATCCGCGTAGCGTCCCACCTGTATGTAGATGTGGGAGGGCATGTGGACCAGATGTCCTGCGCCGGGCATCAGGGGCATCAGGCGGTCGGCGGCACTCTCGGCCCGCGCCGCATCTGTCGCCTCGACAGCGTGAATGTAGAGGTGCAGGGCGCCGGGGTGGTCGGGATTTGCGGCAAGCACGGACTCGAGGGCGCGGAGAATGGCTGGAGTGTCAGGGCGCGGCTGACCATCGGGCGTCCAGTAGTTCCAGGGTGAGGCGTTCATCAGCGCGTCGGCGTAGAGCGTGTTCACACCGGCGTGTTGCGGATAACTGGCCGCTACCTTCGCCATGGCATCGGCATAGGCACGGTCCAGGGTGGCGCGATCCGCGTCGGGCGCATTGCTGTAGCGGGTCGCGAGGGCGTCGATGAGAGACTGTTCAACCGGCGCCGCCTTGTTCTTGAGGCTCATCGCGCGCTGCAGGCTGGCCCACGCCGGGGCGATGGCCTCGGGTTGCATCGGCAGGTTGATGTTTGGCCCCAGCGCCAGCGCCTGGCCCCAAAAGGCCATCGCATTCTCCGGGTCGAGCCGTGCAGATTCTCTGAACGCGCGGACAGCCTCCGGGTGGTTGAAGGCGTAGAGCAGATTCATGCCCTGGGCGAAGAAGGCCAGGGATTCCGGATTTTTTGTCGTCGTGATCGGATGGGCGAGGGTGCCGAGGCCGGACAGTTTCGGCGCGAGGGGTTCCGTGGCGGTGGCCGGATCACCGGCGAGTGCGCGTGGATCCCAGAACTGGGCGTCGGCGGCGGTGGCGAGAAACAGAAGACTGGATAGAAGGAGAGTACTCAGCCTGAATGTGCACATGATCGTACCCCGCTATTTTTGATATCTCGATTTCCACTCCGCGTAAGGCATGCCGTAGACACGTTCCCGCGCTGCCTCTTCCGAGAGGGCGATGCCCCGTTCTTCGGCAGCAGCACGGTACCACTTGGCCAGGCAGTTACGGCAAAAGCCGGCCAGGTTCATCAGGTCCAGATTCTGGAGCTGCTCCTTGCGGGAGTCCAGATGTTCAAGCAGCCGCCGGAAGGCGGCGGCCTCGAGTTCGGTTTGCGTCTTGTCGTCCATTGATGTCGCGGCTGAAGCCGCTCCTACTGCTTGTCAACGGCGAAGCACTGGTCTTCAGTGCGGGGATTGCCGTCGGACGGGCACTCGATGCCTTCCTTTGCGACCCAGAGCGGCGTGCCGGCCACGATCAGCGTGTGTACCGACTTGTAACCCTTGATGCCGCCGATCTGGAGGCTCGGTAGCGGATTTATGATGAGGTCAGCCTTGCCGGCCTGCACATCCTTGTCGCAACCGGTGAGGTCGTTCAGGTACTTGGTCGAGACCTTGTGCTGAGGAAAAAATGCCCGCGCAGTCTGTGTAGCCAGCGGTCCGGCACAGATCCGCAGACCGTTGCGTTTCGACAGGTCGTCCACGGTGTTGATCTGCTGCGCCAGCTCCGACCTGGCAGGAATGTGAATGTACTGGCTGATTGCGCTGAGCGTGCAGGTGAAGCGTCGCGAGGTGCGCCGGCGCATGCCCTGCGTGTCGCCACCCGTGGCGTTCAGCTGGCTGACGATATCGGCCTTGCCATCGACCACCATCGAGGTGGTGGGTGCGGGACCCGGCACCAGCGTGACGTTTTCTACCTTGAGCTTTACGCCGTAATGGGCGTTGATCTCGTCGAGCATCGCTGCGAAGTAGGCATCGCTGATCGAGGCAAAATAGAAGGAGGTGTCGTTCGCTGTATTGGTTGTCGTCTGAACGACCTGGCGGATCGACCCGCGGTCGAGAATCTCCTTCCACAGCCCGACGGGTTTTTCCGGGAATGGCGCAAGCGCAGGTTGCGGCAGGCAGTCGGCCATTGTCACCATGTAGGACAGCGCGGCGCCGGGTTTCGACGGCGGCTGTTGTGCCAGGATTGCACGATCCTTGCCGCTGGCCACGACGCGAATCCACGCGGCATCCATGGCATCGACCAGCTGCTGCCGGCCCCTGGCGAGATCCGGATCTACTCTGGCCTGGGTGGCGCAACCGGCGGCGAATGTGGTGGTCAGGATGGCCATCAGGGCGAGGGTGGCCGAGCGGGCCAGCGTTCGGGTGTTCATGGGTCGCGGGTTCCTCGTTGCGTGGGAGACTGAATCTACACCACGAACGACGGTTTGCCTCGCGCCAAGGGTCGGTCGTGCCTGGCAGACGACCTGCATTCAGTCGAGATGCAGGCGCGGGCCGCGGTGCTGCCCGGGTGTCCGGGGCTTGATGCCCGGCTTCAATCGGCCGTCCGGGCCATAGTGGTCGAGCTTCTGGAAGAACAGCGGCTTGTCACTCTCGATGTGCAGCAGGCGTTCGCGGTACTCGGCCAGGATCGTGTCGCGACGGGGCTGGTCAACCCAGCGCACCGCGTGCGCAACGTA
>CAZPNN010000047.1:0-1942 GCA_964587605.1 uncultured Chromatiaceae bacterium | reverse complement strand
TTCGCCTTGCTGGCCAGAAGTTCGGTTTCGAAGCCCGGCAGTTCTGCGGCCATGGTGGCCGTGTACTCGGCGGACGAGATATGCAGGATCTCGTCAGCGAAGCCCTGTATGCAGCCCTCGCCGAGGGCAATCAGCCGCACGGGAAGTTCCAGCGAGCAGATGTGGCACACCAGGTCAATCATGTTCCCGATGTGCTTCAGGTTCACCTCGACCTCACTGCGTTTGGCGCAGTGACGCACGGTGGTCTGCAGGGCGACGGCGATGTAGGGGTCGATCATCAGGCGGCCGACTTCTTGTTGAGATAGTCGGCAAGCCTGATCTTGTCGGCGCCGGGAATTACTGGTCGTTGCAACTTCTCGCGGTCTTCCATGTCCATGGTGGCATCGATGCCGACGCGCAGGGAGCCGCGACCCTCCTTGGCGCAGCGTTCCAGTTCCCAGCTTTGCACATCAGGGATCACGCGGAACTTGCTGGCTTCGGCGACCCGGGACCAGATGGCCCACTCGACGTCATCGAGCTTGTGTACGTCGATGTCGTCGTCCACCACCACGATGCGCTTTGTGATGTGACTCACCGGGAAAAAGCCTCCCGCGGCCTTGAAGGCGGCCTCGATCAGGGCCATCGGTTCAGCGTCGCTCTGCTTGCGAATCGACATGACTATATGCGCCATGGCGCCGAAGGTCGGGTCGAGGTAGACATTGATATCGCGAATCTGCGGCAAGACCTTCCGCAGGGATCCCGCCAGCGCCCGCTGGATTGCGAAAGTCGCCATCGATCCCAGGGTGTTGTGCTCCGGGTTCTTGCCGGCAAGGATCGAATAGTACATTGCGTCCCTGCGGTGGGTGATCGCCGTGACCTCGGTAACCGGGGCGGTCTCGGGGCCGTACTGCCCGGCAAACTCGCCGAGCGTGTTTTCGATCTTCCGGGAGAAGTCGACGCGGCCTTCAATGATCATCTCGGCATTGGCGGGAACCAGCAGGTCGCTGGTCTCGCATTTCACGAGGTCGATGGGCTTGCCTTGCAAGGCGCCGGCGAGGTCGAGTTCGGACAGGTGCGCCGGTAACTTGCAGGCGGCCGCCATCTGCAAGGCCGGTTGGACGCCGATCGCGAGCGCGATGGGCATCGATTCGCCGTGTTTCTCCGCGTGCTGGTAGAAGGTGCGCAGGTCGGACAGCGAGCTGGCGTTTACCGCGGCAGTATTCCTGCCAAGGATCAGCGTGCGGTAGACGCCGACGTTCAGGTTCCCGGTACTGGGGTTGCGTGAGAAGCCACAGGCGGCGGTGATGAACGCGCCGCTGTCCAGTTCAAACACGGTGGGTACCGGAAGGTCGGCCAGATTGATGTCGCCAGCGGTGCGCACAACCTCCTTGACGGGCCCGGTGGCAACTTCACGCGGGGGAATGGTCGTAAGCTTGGCCGCCTCGAACCGGGCGTCCAGATCTGCAACGGTGAAAGGCTCGCCGGGCCGGCTGCCCAGGGCCCAGCCGTAGCACTCAATCCGGTTCAGCACACCGCCGATCACGGGAAACTTCGCGCCCTTCACGTTTTCAAAGATGAACGCTTTGCGCTGCCGCTCGAGCTGCTCCATAACCGCAGGCATCTCGAACTTTGGATCCACTGGCCGGCTGATGCGGTAGAGCTCCCCGCGTTCCTCCAGGATCCTGACCAGGCCTCTGAAATCGTGCACGAGAACGTCCCCTGCCGGTTCGTCTGACCGGCGGGCCGCCGGTCGCTTGCGGCTTCCATTGTAAGGGCGGAAGGTGGCGACCCGGGAACCCCCGGCCGGGGTGTCCGCACACCGGGTGTCCCTGTGACCTACCCTAGCGCACGGGCGTAGGATTCAGGGCCGGCACCGCTGGACGCCTTGGCTCATGATGAAAGCCATGGCAGTGGGGGCAAGTTCGGCGTCACGCCTATTTCGCCGGCGCGGCTTTCTGGCCCT
>CAZPNN010000046.1:0-6057 GCA_964587605.1 uncultured Chromatiaceae bacterium | reverse complement strand
CGAGCTCGGCAAGCCAGAAGCGCATGATCTGCATCAGGCCCTGGGCGTTGGCCCGCGAGACGGCGTAGCGCTGGAAGCCGCTCTCAACGTCGATCACCGCCAGGATCATTTCCGGCGGCAGCCCGACGCGGCTGGCCTCGCGGTGGACGGTGGTGAGGATCTCGATGCGCTCGGCGGGGTCGGGCACCTTGCTGGCGAGCCGGCCCGCCATGTCGGTGAGCCAGACTTCGGCCGCAAAGCGATCCTCGAAAGCCAGGGGCTCCTTCAGGGCGGCCTCGAGCTTTTCCCGCAGTATCGGATCGTTGTCCGTCGACGCGGCCGTGGCGATTGCCGGGGCCAGGGTAGCGGCCAGGGTGGCAGCCACTGACAGCAGGGCCGCCAGCAGCGGGAAGCCGGCCTTAACCCTGGCGCGGGAGATCGCGCCTCGCCCTGATGAAATCCAGTACATCGTTAAGGCCCACCTGTTCGTCGCTACCGCTCTGCCGGTGACGATACTCCGCCTTGCCCTCCTTGACGCCACGCTCGCCGACCACGAGCCGGTGCGGAATGCCCACCAGCTCGGCATCGGCAAACTTCACGCCAGGGCGGGCATCGCGATCGTCAAACAAGACCTCGAAGCCGGCCGCCTGTAAATCCTTGTACACCGCCTCGGTGGCTGCTGTGACGGCCTCCGACTTTTTGGGATTGATCTCGATCAGGACCACGTCGAACGGGCTCATGGGCGCGGGCCACACGATGCCGCTGGCATCGTGGTTCTGCTCGATGGCGGCACCGACAATCCGTGACACGCCAATGCCGTAGCAACCCATGATCATCAGCCGCTCTTTGCCCTCAGAGTCGAGGACCACCGCATTCATGCTCCGGCTGTACTTGTCCCCAAGCTGGAAAATGTGCCCGACCTCGATGCCGCGCGCGATCTTGAGGTCGCCGCCACCGCCTGGGCTCGGATCGCCGTTCTCGACATTGCGCAGGTCGAAGGCCACGGGCAGCGGGACGTCCCGGCCCCAGTTGACGCCGGTCAGGTGGGCATCGGCAGCATTGGCGCCGCAGACGAAGTCGGCCATGACCAGGGCGCTGTGGTCGGCAACCAGCGGCAGTGGCAGATTGACCGGGCCCAGTGCGCCGACGGGCGCGCCGGTGGCCGCCAGTACGCGCTCCGGCGCCGCCAGCGTCAGCGGCCGGGCCACACCCGGCGCACGCTCAGCCTTTAGCGGGTTGAGTTCGTGGTCACCGCGGACCAGCAGGGCCACGAGCCCACCCTCGCTGCCTTCCACGACCAGGGTCTTGAGGCACTGGCGGGTTTCGACCTTGAGAAATGCAGCCACCTCGTCGATGGAGCGGACGCCGGGTGTTGGCACCTGTGCCAGCGACTGTGTGGCGGCAGGGCGTGGCGTGGCAGGCGGTCCCGCCGGGGCCATCTCGACATTGGCGGCATAGCTGTCGCCTTCGCACCACGCGATACGGTCCTCGCCGGAGTCGGCGAGCACATGAAACTCCTGCGAGCGTGATCCGCCGATCTCGCCAGCGTCGGCGTCGACCTTGCGAAAGCGGAGGCCCAAGCGGGTGAAGATCCGCGCGTACGCATCGGCCATCCGGTCGTAGGTTGTTTCCAGGGAGGCCTGGTCCAGGTGAAAGGAGTACGCGTCCTTCATGATGAATTCGCGGGCCCGCATCACGCCGAAGCGGGGCCGGATCTCGTCGCGAAACTTGGTGTTGATCTGGTAGTAATTCACTGGCAGCTGCTTGTAGCTGCGCAACTCGCGCCGGGCAATTTCCGTGACGACTTCCTCGGCGGTCGGGGCGAAGCAGTAGTCGCGCTCGTGGCGGTCGCGGATGCGCAGCAGTAGATCGCCGTAGAGATCCCACCGTCCTGTTTCCTGCCACAGTTCGGCGGGCTGGACCGCCGGCATCAGGATCTCGAGCGCCCCCGCGCGGTCCATTTCCTCGCGCACGATGCGCTCGACCTTGCGCAACACGCGTAAGCCCAGCGGCATCCAGGTGAACAGGCCCGATGACAGGCGACGCACCAGGCCGGCACGCAGCATCAGCTGGTGACTGATGATTTCCGCGTCGGCCGGAACTTCCTTGAGGGTGGCGAGCGGCAGTTGGGTCAGGCGCATGAGGCTCGGTCTCTGAATGGTCGGGAACGGTGACGCGCGGCATTCTAGCCCGCAGACCCGGCCTTGTCCCCGCGGGCCGCCATGTCGCTGTTGCTGTATCTGCGTGTCCCGGCATGGCAATATGCCTCGCGAAAGCAGTGGAAACAGTAATGCCAGAGCCGATCGGCACACCCCCAGTCCCACGGCGGCGGGCAATTTACCTGCTGCCCAACCTGCTCACGACCGGCACCCTGTTCGCTGGCTTCTACGGCATCGTGGCCTCCATTGATGGCAACTACACGCCAGCCTGCATTGCGATCTTCATAGCCGCCCTGCTGGATGGCATGGACGGCCGCCTCGCGCGCCTAACCCACACCGAGTCGGAATTCGGCAAGCAGTACGACAGCCTCGCCGACATGGTGGCATTTGGCATGGCGCCGGCGATCATCGTTTACCAGTGGGGGCTGAAGACGCTTGCCGAGTACGGCTGGGCCTGGGGCAAGGTGGGTTGGCTCGCTGCCTTCCTGTACACGGTCGCCGCGGCTCTCCGGCTGGCGCGATTCAACGTGGCCTCCAAGACGGTTGATCGGCGTTTTTTTGAGGGCCTCCCGAGTCCGTCCGCGGCCGGCCTGGTCGCGAGCATGGTCTGGCTGGCCGTGCAGCTGGAACTGGACGGCTTTCCCGCACTGGTGATCAGCACCGCCATCACGGTGCTAGCCGGAATGCTGATGGTGTCGCGGCTCGCCTACTACAGTTTCAAGGAGCTGGGACCCCGCGGCCGTATTTCGTTCACCTACGTGTTCGTGATTCCGTCGATATTCGTTCTGATCGCGCTTAATCCGCCGCTGGTGTGCTTCATTATTGCGTCGATCTACGCCCTGTCCGGCATCGTCACCGCAATCTGGCGCCGGCAGCGCCGGCAGTCCGGTCGTGCGAGGAAGTACGGGAACGACCAGGATCCTTCGTCGGAAGCCCGGCGGAAACCTTGAAGGTCACTGGCTGCCATGACGGCGACAGGACGACAACTCACCGACCAGCAGCTGGCGGCACTGGCCGCCATGAACATTCCGGTGTGGACCCGTCGCGTGAAACTGGCGGCCGCGTCGTCGCTGCCGGCGAGTCTGGCGCCTGAGCCTGAGCCTGCACCTGCACCTGATGTTGGTGGTGGGGACTGGCAAACGCTGGAGCACGAAGCCCTCGGCTGTACCAAATGCGTTCTGCACCAGACGCGCACCAGGGTTGTCTTCGGCGTGGGCGACCGGCGCGCGCGCTGGATGGTCATCGGCGAGGCGCCGGGAGCTGACGAGGACCGGCAGGGCGAGCCGTTCGTGGGGCGGGCTGGTCAACTGCTGAATGAAATGCTGCTGGCTGCCGGTGTGGCGCGAGAACAGGTGTATATCGCCAACATCCTTAAATGCAGGCCCCCGGAAAACCGTGATCCAAAGCCAGAAGAATCAGACAGTTGCGAAGGATACCTTAAGCGACAGATTGCACTGGTGAAGCCCGGCCTCCTGCTTGCCGTCGGACGAATCGCCGCGCAGAGATTGCTGGGCACCGACACACCGATCGGCAAGCTGCGGGGCACGGTGCATCGCTATGGGCCGGCCGGGATCCCGCTGGTCGTGACCTACCACCCGGCCTACCTGTTGCGAAGTCCTGGCCAGAAGCGCAAGTCGTGGGACGACTTATGCCTCGCCAGGGCCACGGTCGTGCCGAACGATGAGCGCTGAACTCAAGCCCGTTTCGGCCCTCATCCGCGACATGCGGCAGGCCGACCTGACGACGGTCGCCACGATCGAGCAGGCGGCCTACGACTTTCCCTGGAGTTCTGGCATCTTCCGCGATTGCCTGCTGGCTGGTTATTCGAGCGTGGTACTTGAGTACGCAGGCAAGGTGATCGGCTACGGCATCGTGTCGGTGGCCGCGGGCGAAGCTCACCTGCTCAACCTGGCGTTGTCGGAGTCGGTCCGCCGCATGGGCAACGGCCGGCGTCTGCTGGAGTATCTGATGGAGGTTGCCCGGCGTGCCGGCGCGGAGGGCATGTACCTGGAAGTCCGGCCGTCAAATCTGCGCGCGTTGGCGTTGTATGAACGGAATGGTTTCGAGGTGCTCGGCCGGCGGCGCGGTTACTACCGGGCCCGGGGCGGGACCGAGGACGCGGTGGTCCTGGTTCATCGCTTCCACCGGCGGTCCTCCGGCGGGTGAAAACTTTCTCGTGGCGCAGCCGGCCCGTGCTGGCCTGGGCGCTGTACGACTGGGCCAACTCCGCGTTTGCTCTCGCTGTGCTCACAGCGTTCGTGCCGGTCATGCTGGCGGGTGCCTGGAACGACGGCGCGCCGAGCACGGTGACCACCTTCCGGCTGGGGATGGCCAATGGCCTGGCCAGCCTGATCGTCGTCGTGCTCGCGCCAATGCTGGGGGCCATGACGGACCAGGCGCGGCGGCGCAAGCCGTGGCTGGCCTTGTTCACGATGCAGGGCGTCGTGGCGACCGCGGTGCTCGCCGGCATAGGGCCGGGTGGCTGGCAACTGGCGATGCTCGCCTTCGTGCTGGCCTCCGTCGGTTTCTTTGCGGCCAACAGCCTCTACGACGCCATGCTGATCGATGTGGCTCTGCCCCTGGAATACGACCGGGTTTCTGCGCTGGGCTATGCGCTCGGCTATCTTGGCGGCGCCCTGCTGTTCACGATCAGCGTCATCCTGCTGGCAAGCCCGGCAACCTTTGGGCTCGAGAGCCAGTCTGCCGCGATCCGGCTGACCTTCATCCTCGTGGGCATCTGGTGGGCGGTGTTTTCCGTGCCGCTCCTGCTGTGGGTGAAGGAGCGCCACGCGGCGCCGCCGCCGGCCGGGAGTGCGTTCCTGGCGGGGCTGCGCCAGTTACGCAGCACTGTGCGCTCGCTCCGCTCGGAGCGGAACCTGCTCTGGTTCCTGGCGGCGTACTGGCTGTACATCGATGGCGTCTACACGATCATCAAGATGGCGGTGGACTACGGGCTGTCGCAGGGCCTGTCGGCCACCGACGTGACGGGCGCCATCCTGCTGACCAACTTCCTGGGCTTTCCGGCCGCCCTGGCCTTCGGTGTGCTGGGGGAACGCATAGGCCCGCGCCCCGCAATTTTTCTGGCGCTGTCGGTGTACGTCGTGGCGACGGTGCTGGCAGTCTTCCTGACCACGGCGCTGCAGTTTTACGCGCTCGCCGCCACCATCGGCCTCGTGCAGGGCGGCGTGCAGTCTCTCAGCCGTTCACTTTTCGCCCGGTTGATCCCGCCTTCGAAGAGCGGCGAGTACTTCGGCTTCTACAACATGCTGGGCAAGTTCTCATCGATTCTCGGTCCGGTCCTGGCGGGGACGGTGGCCCTGGTCAGCGGCAGTCAGCGTGTCGCGATATTGTCGATTGTCGTGCTGTTTCTTTCCGGCCTGTGGCTGCTCACCCGCGTGCAGGTGCCGTCGGTACGCGCAGCTTAGTCTCATGCCACGTCGCCACGTCAGATCCCAGTCTTCGGTCTTTCCCCTGGTCAGGGTCATTAGCACCCTGGGGCACTTTGCCGTCCTGTGGATTCTGCACGCGGTGTTTTCTGTCAGTGTCCTGTCCGCTACAACCTGCGGATATGCCGTCGGCGCGCTGATCACTTACCTTCTGAATCGTCGTGTCACATTTGCCGGATCCGGGCGAGGCCTGGATGCAGCCCCGCGTTTTCTCGTGGGCGTCCTTGCCGGATTAGCCCTGAATGTCACGCTGATGTTCTGGATCGGTCTGGTGGCCCCGTGGCTCAACTATTTATTGAGTCAATGCATAGTGACGACTATTACGCTGCTTCTCAAAGTCGACTCCCAGATTCCGCTGAGGAGGCCAGGAAAAGGTTCTGCATCGGTCCCGGATGGGAGCACAGCTCCGCGGAAAATGGCGAAGAGCCCAGGAAAAGGCCGCCTCTTACCCGGCCTTCGCAGAACGTTGACGA
>CAZPNN010000045.1:0-5623 GCA_964587605.1 uncultured Chromatiaceae bacterium | reverse complement strand
ATCCGGGCGCCGCGCGACGGCCTGCTGATCGGCATGGCGGTGCCACAGGTGGTGCTGACCGGCTACGCGCTGTTTCACCTCGGCAATTAGCCAGGTCGCGCCTGAAGGCGCTCCTACGACGCCTTTGCCTCGACGTAGCGCTCGAAATCACAGGTGAAATCCTGGAAGGTCGAGTTCGGCTCAAAGGCGAGCGCGCGATACGTGATGTGTCCGTAGCCACTGACCAGTGCCGTGGGCTTGATCAGGGCTGAACTGGCCACAACCGCGCTGAAGTTCTGCCGTCCACCCCGGAACAGCAGCGGATCCCAGCCGTGGTACATGTAAATCATGCCCGGCTGCATGCTGGAGGTGATGTGCGCCATGGCAACGAACGAGCCCATCGAGTTGAAGATCCGGATGAGATCACCGTCTTTGACATCCCGCTTTTCCGCGTCGCCCGGACTGACGTAGATATCCGGTTCGCCACGCCGCAGACTGAGCAGCAGCGCGTCGTCGGCCCACATGGTGTGAATACCGTGACGCAGATGCCCCATCAGCATCTGGAGGGGATAGCCGTCGATCTTCATCGGGTCCTTGTGCCCCGGCAGCTGCTCGTCTTCTGCAAGGAACCACTGGTGGTCCACATAGAACTGCTGGCGGCCCGTCAGCGTGGGATAGGGTTCGCGGTACTCCACACCCCTGATCATCACTGACCCGTAAGGCGCCTTCACCCCATAAATCACCCGCTCGGTGTCGTCGACACGCATCAATCCCCTGCTGCGCATCTCGTCGAAGGACACCTTCGGCACGCCGGGGTCCTTGTCGATCAGGAACTGGATGACATCCTTCGTGTCCCTGATCTGGCCACCCATCGTGAACAGCTCGTGATAGCGGGTGAAATCGCGCGGCACCGGCTGACCAAAGAAGCTGTCCTCGATGGGCGCAATCCCCCGCACCCGGGCCCGTTCGGCGATCGCGGCGGCAAGACGATTCAGTGCGTGCCAGTCGTCCACGGACTCGCCGAGCGGCGGCACGGCGGCGTCGAGTACCTGCACATAAGGCGTCCGGGCCTCCAGCATGTAATCCTGGCGCTCGTAGTGGTGGGCTATCGGCAGGACGTAGTCCGAGTACAGGGCCGTGATGCCCATGTCGGGCGCCATCGTGACAATCGTCCCGAGCCTGGCCATGGCCGTATCGCGCCAGCGGCCACCACCGGCTCTCCAGTTGGCGGTGTTGCTGCCAGCAAAGATGCCCATCCTCCACGGTGTCGCCGCATAGTCAGGCCAGGCGCCGGAGCGCACGGATTCCTGGAAGTAGCGATCGACTTTCTCGGCCACGGCCTTGCCGTAGATCTTCTCGTTCAGGCCCTTGCCGTCTGCGTGGACGTAATCCCAGCGCGACAGCGTGGCCACGCGCAGCGTTGGTGGCACGCCCGCCAGCATGAAGCTGATCTGGCTGTCCGTACTCCCGAGGTTTTCGAGCTGGAAACCACCGCCCGCCTTGCCGAGGTTGCCGGTGAGGGACAGCAGCAGCATGAACGCGCGCTGCAGCAGGTCGCCCTGCAGCCACTTGCACATGCGATAGCCGGTGAAAATCATCGCCGGCTTCGCCCGGCCAAAGATCCGCGCGACCTGCCGGATATTGTCAGGGTGCACACCGCAGATAGCCGACGCCTTTTCCGGTGTGTACTCCCCGGCCCGTTTCCTGACCAGTTCAAAAACTGTTGTGACCTGCACAGGTCCTTGCAGGGTCTGCACCGTCCAGGTCCCTTCCAGGGCCGGCCTCAGGTCGCCGAGGGCCAGCGTGCCGGCGGGAATCACAGGAACCGGCGTACCTGGCGGTGGCGGTGGCCCGCCGGTGCCGGGGGCCGCGACCATCGTGCCGGTCTTCTCATCCCAAACGTAGAACAGGTTGTCGCGAGCCTTGCCGCCATCGGCAGCGCTGCCCTTGGCGATATCGCTCTCGCGCAGGAAGCGGTCGTTGTCGGCCCGCACGAGGAACGGCAGATCGGTTTGCTCACGAATGTAGTCCCGGTCGATGAGCCCGTCTGCCAGCAGCACCTGCACCATGCCCATCGCCAGCGCGATATCGGTGCCGGGCTTCGGGTTCACCCATTTGCTGGCGTGCATCGCGCTCGGCGTGAACTCCGGCGAAATGGCAATGACCTCGGTGCCGTTGTACCGGGCCTCCCAGAAGAAGTGCGCGTCTGGAATCCGCGTGACTGCCGGATTGCAAAACCACACCAGGCAACAGCGTGACTTGTAAACCGCGGCCATGGTGTCGCCCAGCAGCGGTTCGCCAACTGTCATTTGCACACCGGTCGGCAAGTCCCCCACGCCGGCGAAGGCCTCGGGCAGCTCGATGCCGCTAATCGTCGCAAAGCGGCCCAGCGCCGCAAAAGAGGCGCGCTTCAGCACCATCTGCGTACCAAGGTCAAAACTGATTGAACGCGGGCCGTGCTCTACCGAGTAGTCGATGAAGCGATCGGCAATCTCCGCCATGGCCTGGTCCCAGGTCACGCGCTCCCACTTGCCGGCACCACGCTCACCAACCCGTTTCATCGGGTAGAGAATGCGTTGCTTGCCGTACATGTAGCTGGCGTGGCGCAGGCCCTTCTGGCAACCCCTCGGTCCGTAATCGGGAGCGTCTTCCGATCGGCCGTACTCGCCCTGCTGTTCCTCGCGCCAGACAATGCCGTTCTTGACGTAGACATTGAACGCGCAGGTCCCCGTGCAGTTGGTGCCGTGCGTACCGTGCACGACCCGGTCCCAGGTCCACTTCCGGCGCATCAGGTCTTCAGAGGCTCCATAGGCCGCCTGCGGTCCGCCGGGGGCGGCTGCCGAGCCTGGCGCATAACGCAGGCTGAGCGAGACCGCGACAGCGCCAGAGCCCGCCAGAAAGCGGCGGCGCGACGTGGCGCCGCCCATCACAAAAGTTTCAGACATCGGTCCAGCTCCGTGCGCTCCGGGTAGTACGAGATGGAAGTACTCGACGCTTGGCTTTTCGACCGCCCCCATGAGCTGTCAGCCGCGAGCCCGGAGCGCCGTCTTGAGCACCTTGCCATTGGCGTTCCGCGGAATCTGCCCGATAAATTCCACGTGCTTTGGCAATTTCATCCGGGCAATCCGTGACGCTAAAAATTCCAGCAGCGCATCGGCACTGAGATTTGCATTGGCCCGCTGCACGACAAACGCCTTCAGGACTTCGCCCCACTTGTCGTCCGGCACGCCGATCACCGCCGCTTCCTGTACGCCGGGGTGCTGGACGATGATTTCCTCCACCTCGCGCGGGTAGATGTTCACGCCGCCCGAGATGACCATGTCCTTCAGGCGATCCACGATGTAGAGGTAACCCTCCGCGTCGCGCCGGGCCAGGTCGCCGACCGTCACCCACCCGTCGCGATACGCCTCGGCCGACTCCCGCGGCCGCCCCCAGTAGCCATTGAACAGATAGGGGCTGCGGGAGTAGAGCTCGCCCACTTCCTCGGGATCGCATAGCGCGCCGTCCTGTCGCCGCAGTTCGACTTCCGTACAGGGAAATGGCTGACCGACACATTGCTGTTTTCGCAGCTGATCCGGAGGCCGCAGGTTCGAGACGATGCCAGCTTCCGTCGAGCCGTAGGTCTCGTGCAACAGCCCGGGCCCGAAATGCGCAACCAGTCGTTCCTTCATCGTCTGCGGCAGCGCCGCCGCGTTCGAAATCACCGTCTTCAGGGCGGAGCTGCGGCTTCCTGCCAGCGGCCCGGAACCGGCGGACAGCAGCGCATGAAAATGCGTGGGCACGGCAAAAAAACCTGAAATCTGCTGGCTACCCAGTCGTTCCAGCACAAGCTCCGGCTCGAACTTGTCGATGATCTCGGCGTAGCCCCCGAAAAATACGGGGGCCAGCGAAAAAATCATGCCGGCCCCGTGGCACATGGGCGCGATGGCAAGAAACCGGTCGTCCGGGGCATAACAGCCGTACTCCACAGCCATGCCAAACAAGGTCAGGATCCGGGACCGGTGGGGCACGAGGACGCCCTTCGGCTGGCCGGTCGTACCCGAGGTGTAGGGAATCGTGAAGTCGTCCCATTCCCTGACCACGGGAACGGCGGTACCCGGCCTGGCCTTTGCCAGCCATTGCTCGAACTCCGAACCGATGGCAATGACAGCGGGTTTCATTGCCAGAGCGGCATCCCGCAAGGCCGCCGCAACCTCCGGATCGGCGAAGATCACACGCGCTTGCGAATCGTCGCAGATGGCCACGATCTCGGGCAGCGACAGGCGGGGATTGACGGTAGCCAGCGCGACACCGGCCTGCGAAGCGCCGAGCACGATCTCCATGTACTCAATGGAATTCCTGCCAATGATGGCGCCGTGTTGTCCGGGTACGAGACGCAGGCCACCAGTGAGGGCGGCCGTCACCTGGTCCACCCGGTTCAGCAGGTCACGATACGTCCGGGTCTGCTCGCGGTGACGGTACGCAATCTTGTCGGGCGACCGGTGCATGGCGGCCCGGATGCCCGCCACGAGGGACAAGTGCCGGAAGGACAGCGGAAGTGGCTGCTGACCCGCTGTCATTGCCCTGATGGTCCGGGGGCCACTCAGGCGGGCAACTTGAAAACGCGCAGGGCGTTGTCGCGCATCAACAGGCGCCTGGACTCCGGGCGCAGGTTGAGATCGTCGATCTCGCGAACGGCCCGTTCGGGGTCAATCACCGGCCAGTCGGTTCCGAAAAGGATCTTTTCCTTGCCGAATGTATTGGCGTAGTGAACAAAGGCCTCGGGCCAGTACTTCGGCGCATAGGCATCGCCTGCAGCGTAGACATTCTCGTGCTTCCAGCACATCGAGATCATTTCGTCGGTCCACGGAATGCCGATGTGAATGCCGATCAGGCGCAATTCCGGAAAATCAATGGCCACCGGGTCCAGGCAGATGGGCCGGCCGACGGATGGCAGCCGCCGCTCCCGCGAGTAAACAAGGTTATGCCCCACCTGCATCATGATGGGAATATCCAGTTCGCAGCATTTCGCGTAGTAGGGATAGTACTTGGCGTGATCAGGAGCCAGGCCGCACCAGTGCGGATACAGGTGTGCGCCGACAAAGCCGAGGACTTTCACCGCCCGCTCCAGATCACGCAGTCCCTGCATGCCCCGGAAGGGATCAATGCCGGCCAGGCCCGAGAATCGTTTCGGGTGCTGCTGACAGACCTCGTGAACCCGCTCGTAGGGGAGTTCGAAACCGCCCTTTATGTTGATGTCGCCGGCGCGAACCGCGATCAGCAGGGACCTCTCGATACCGGCGCGATCCATGCGCTGCAGATAATTTTCGACCGTCACGCCGCCCCGGATTTCCGGTGGCATCCGGACCTGGGCCTTGAAGTCGTCATCGAGGCCAGTTTGGCCGTTAGCAACCTCCTGCGGCGTGAAGAGATTGCAGACAATGTCGATTGCTCCACTCAATTGAAACTTACCTGCCGTCCCTGTCTGATCACGAGAATACCAAGGAACGACCATGCAACCTACTGGCGGTTCCGCCGCCTTGCGGTCATTTGCTGCGATTGGGGTAAAGTTCCCGGCCATGGCCCGCCGGAGAGAATCCCCATGACTGACTACGTAATCTGGAAGTACGCCCACCTTCTGATGTTCGTCTTCTGGGTCGGCACC
>CAZPNN010000044.1:0-5828 GCA_964587605.1 uncultured Chromatiaceae bacterium | reverse complement strand
TGCAGGTCGCAGTCGTGCACCAGGGGCATCAGCCCGTCGGCGAACTGGGCCACCGTCTCGGGGATCGGGCGCGTGTCGCCCGTGTACAGGAAGCTGCCCTGCAGGCAGATGCCCCAGGCCGTGCCCGGCACATGATGGCGCACCGGAAAGACATCAAACCACAGGGCCTCGTGCCAGAACCCGTAGCTGACAGGCACCAGTTCAAAGGCGTCCCAGAAGTTGGCGTGGCCTTCGGCGACGACGTTCGGGTAGTCGGCCACGCGCCCCTGGAGCAGGGCTACCAGCATGGCCGGCACAAACAGGCGGGTACGCGGCAGGCCGGTATTGCCGAAATGATTGGCGACGAACAGTCGCTCGAAGCCGGCCACGTGATCCATGTGCACGTGGGTGAGAAACAACGCCGGTGGTGGCCGGCCGTAGTGCTTAAGAAAGCCAGTGAGCGCTTCCTGGCCGCAGTCGACCATCAGCAGTGGCACGTCGCTCTTCTCCAGCACGACGCTTGCCGAGCCCAGCGCCGGAGCGGCGGCGTTACCGACGCCAAGAAAGTTGAGGTGCCAGGTGGTCATCCGGTGGCGATTATGCCGAAAGAAAAGGACCAGCGGCGATCGTCACCGTTCACGCGGGGTTGTACACCTGATCATCTAATCCGAAGGAGAACATCGGCTTAAGTTGTATTCCGAAAAATCTCTGTCAGAATGCGTCGCAGGTGCCGGGGGTGCGGCGGGAAAATGGAACACCACCTGACGTTGACAGGTCTGCAGGATGCAGTCGGTGGCCGAAGTATCGGCGGCCTCGATGTCGTTTACACCAAGCTCGCGGTTGACCTGCAGAATCTCGCGGGGGGTGCCGCCGATCCCGTGCTAACGGCGGCTTTGGAGACCATCCGGGAGGCGACGGCCTGCGACGCCGTTGCCGTGGCGCTGCTCGACGCCCCAGGCCGGTGTTTCCAGCAGGTCCTTGTCGCGCGCAGCACCTTCGCCATTTGCAACCCGGAGATCCTGACGGGCGTCTCCTTAGACGAGTTGCCCTGGCTCGACAAACACCTCGACCACCTGCGGGTACACGGCATCGCCAGCACGGATGCGGCTACGGCCGCCCAGAGCGTCGACGCGGCCCGGCTGGCCACCATGGGTTGCGGCGCGCTGCTCCTGATCGGTTTTCACATTCACGGGCAGCGCGCAGGTTACCTCGGGCTGTTTTTCGGCCAGCCCCAGCCGGGCTGGAGTGTCGAACACACGCTGCTGCTGAAGCTGCTCGGCTCCAGCCTGGCATCCGGCCTGGAGCGGGTGCGAACCACGGGGCGCCTGGCCGAGATCAATGAGCGCGAGAAACTGCTTGAGAATACGGTCAACGACGGCACCTGGGACTTCGATGCGAGGAATAACCGAGTCGAGTACTCGCCCCGCTGGAAGCGGATGATGGGGTATGACGACGCGGATCTGGCGCGAAACGCGCCGGACTGGCGCCGAATCGTGCATGTCGATGACTACGCGCGGCTGCAGGCCCGCCTTCGGGACCACCTCACCGGACGCACCGAAATTTTCGAGAACACCCACCGCATGCGCCGCAAGGACGGCGAGTGGCGCTGGGTGACTTGTCGCGCCAAGGCCCTTCTGGACGATCACGGCCGCCTGCGCCGGCTGGTTGGTGTGGAAACCGACATCACGGAGCAAAAGGTCTACGAGGAGGCGCTGTTCCGGGAAAAGGAGAGCGCCCAGATCACCCTGCAGTCCATCGGTGACGGCGTGGTGACGACCGACCACGAAGGCACCGTCGAGTACATCAATCCGGTGGCCGAGGAACTGACCGGCTGGAACGTTGACGACGCCGGCGGGCGCCACGTTGACGACATCTTCCGCGGGTTTCACGAGGAGACCTGCGAGCCGCTCGAAAACCCGGTGATGAGTTCCATCAAGCGCAATCGTGCGGTGAAGTCCGTGCGGCCGTCACTTCTGATCCGGCGGGACGGCAACGAACTCTATATAGAGAGCACGGCCTCGCCGATCCGCAACGACCGCGGTGACGTCACTGGCGGCGTGCTGGTGTTTCACGACGTCAGTGAATCCCGCGAGCTGAACCGGCGCCTTTCGTACCACGCGAGTCATGATCTGCTGACGGGGCTCGTCAATCGCCGGGAGTTTGAGAGCCGGCTGGAGCGTTCACTGAAGAGCGCCAAGGCTCGCGAGACGTCCTACGCGCTGCTCTACCTCGACCTGGACCAGTTCAAGATCATCAACGATTCCTGCGGCCACGGCGCCGGCGACATGCTGCTGACGCAGCTTGGGGCGCTCCTCAAGGCCAAGATCCGCTGGCGGGACACGCTGGCCCGGCTGGGCGGTGACGAGTTCGGCCTGCTGCTCGAGGCCTGCAGCACCGAGGAGGCCATTCGCACCGCGGAGATGCTGCGCGAGGCCATCAAGGACTACAAGTTCAGCTGGGACGATCGCACCTTTCGCCTCAGCGCCAGCGTGGGTGTCGTGCCGATCACCGGTGACGACGACAATGTTGCCACCCTGATCACGGCCGGCGACAGTGCCTGCCAGGCAGCCAAGGAAGCGGGCCGCAACCGCATCCACACTTTCAAACAGAACGACATCGACCTGATGCGTCGCCGCCGCGAGATGCAGTGGGCTGCGCGCATCAATAACGCGCTCGAGGACGATCGCTTTGAGCTGTACCGGATGACCATCCAGCCGCTGCAGGTCGAGGAGGCGGGCTCCCACTACGAGATCCTGTTGCGGATGCGGGACGAGCAGGGCGCGCTGGTGTCGCCGGACCTGTTCATCGCCGCCGCGGAGCGTTATGGATTGATCTCCAATATCGACCGCTGGGTTGTGGAGCATGCCTTTCGCTGGCTCGTGTCGGAGGCCGATGAGCGGGAGCGTTTGGCGTTGTGCTCGATCAACCTGTCGGGCGCGAGCCTGGCCGACAATGAGTTCCTGCCCTTCGTAATCCGCCAGTTCCAGCGCAGTGGCCTCGACGCCAGCAAGATCTGCTTCGAGATTACCGAGACGGCGGCCATCGCCAGCTTTGCGCAGGCAAGCCGCTTTATCAATGCGCTGAAGGAACTGGGCTGCAAGTTCGCGCTGGACGACTTTGGCACGGGCCTGTCGTCGTTCGGTTACCTGAAACACTTCCCCGTCGACTACCTGAAGATCGACGGCAGCTTCGTCAAGGAGATTCTGCATGATCCCATCGACCGCGAGATGGTCCGTTCCATCAACGAAATCGGCCACCTCACCGGCAAGAAAGTCATCGCCGAATGGGCGGAAAACCAGGAAATCATCACGATGCTCCGTGGCATGGGCGTGGATTACGCGCAGGGTTATGGTATTTCGGAGCCAAAGCGCGTAGTGATGGCGTCAGTGGTGAACGGCTAACCCCATGACGACAATGTCGAGCTACGCTTCCTTCGCCGACTTCTACCCGGACTACCTGCGCGCGCACCAGAATCGCACGTGCCGCCGCCTGCACTTTTTCGGCACGACGCTGGTCATCCTGATGCTGGCGGGCATTCTCGCCACCGGCGCCTGGATCTGGCTGCTGGCGGTACCGGTGGCCGGTTACGGTCCGGCCTGGGTTGGCCACTTCTACTTCGAGCGCAATCGTCCGGCGACCTTCAGCCACCCGCTCTATAGCCTGGTTGGCGACTTCCGCATGTATGCGGACACGTGGACGGGCAAGATCCCTTTCTAGGGACGGTCTGATTTGTGCCCCTCTCCGCTGGTGCCGAAACCGTGGGAAGTCCAATTGTAGCCCGGAGATGTCCTACGTACCGTGGGAAGTCCACTTGCTTAGCCGCGACTTTGCCACCGACGTGGATGCCTGCTTCCATGCATCACTGCAACAACAACGATCTGCGATTGTTCTCCAAGAAAGTAGACCCCGAATGGAAATCGGGAAATTAATGCACGTCGCGTATTCCTGCGCACCAATGGATACATTGTTGGGTGTTCTGAGATTGATCGCAGCGCGGAAAGCGCCTCATCCAGAAACTCATGTCCGAGACCAGCACGCTGCTCTTCATACCACGAAGCCGCCATGACCAAGTCCCTTTCCGCCTCTTCCCTGAGCCGGACGGGTCGCGTCATAGCCTCTTGCGAATATTGGCAATGACTTCGTCAGCCGGACGCCCAGGATCGTGATCGGCTTCGTAGGCATCAAGCCGCCGATCCAGTTCGGCCTTCTGTTCCGCCGTCAGTGGTAACGCCTTCTGATCCGATGCGATGCTGTCCCACAGATCCTCGACGAGACGAATACGTTCATCCAGCGGCAAGTTGCGAAGATTGGCGTTCATGCCGAAAGCATACTCCTCCCGACAGTTCGTCCGAAGGGCACATAACGCGGGTTCTTGTGGAGAAATGCCGGCAGGGCCGGGCTGCGCCGGTCGGGGTGTGCGTTGCAAGAAAGTGGTGGGAAGGCGGCGATTCAGGGCGCGGCGGACGACGGCCGGTTCGGGAGTTCCCAAGGGATCGCCGTGCCGGCGACCCGGCGCGCCCGGGACCGGGTTCCGGGAGTGGCTTTGAATGCACTATCCTCGCGTGGCTGACCGGTTATGAACGCAGTACGTTGGGGGAATGGTTGGCGGCCAACGGCGTCCCGATCGGCCCGGACAGGCGGCCCACCCAGAATTTTTTTCAGCGGAGCGACAACTATCAGTTCGCGCTCAAGGGAATTGTCGCTCACACCATCTCGAGCTTCAATATGCATGCAGACTACCATCGGCCAACCGATGAGGTCAGCAAAGTCGACCCGGTCCATGTGAGCCTGGTCATCGACGCCGCCGCCCGAGCCGTTCGGGCCCTCGCCGACGGACCTCGCCCCACTTGGAAACCGGTTGGACGGCCCACGCCCGCCCCTCCAAGGAGTTCGCCGTGATCCTCGAAAGCCGGTATCCACCAATCGAGCTCCCGAACGTCGCGGTCCACGAGCTGATCTTCGGCGCCCTTCGCGCCAATCCGGGCCACCTCGCCATGACCCTGGCCACGACTGGAGCCACCCTCACCAATGGTCAAATCCTCGACCAAGCACTCCGGTTCGCCGCCGGGCTTCGGGCCCGGGGCTTCGCGAGCGGCGACGCCTTGGCGTTGATCGCGCCCAATTGCCTCGAGTATCCGGTCGGGTTCCTCGCGGCGGCGGCGTTAGGCGGTCATGCGGCCCTCCCCAACCCCTTGGGCACCGTCTGGACCTCCAGAGCGGCGAAGGCTGCGGGTCGATCTGGCGCGGGCGTTGGCGATGGAGCCGCGCATCCTGCTGCTGGACGAGCCGATGGCCGGCATGAACCTGGAGGAGAAGCAGGACATGTGCCGCTTCATCCTCGACGCCAACGACCATTTCGGCACCACCATCGTGCTGATCGAGCACGACATGAGCGTGGTGATGGACATCTCCGACCGCGTCGTGGTGCTCGACTACGGCAAGAAGATCGGCGATGGCACGCCCGACGAGGTGCGCGCGAACCAGGCGGTTGTCGATGCCTACCTCGGCGTAAGCCACTAGAACAATGAAAAAGAACTGGCCCGTACTGCTGCTTGGCGCCGTGCTCCTGATCGGCCTCGTGCTGCCGCTGGCGACGGCTGTTGCCTCTGCCGGGTTTTATGTCGAAGTTCTGCTCGGCGGTCTCATGACCGGGGTGTTGTATTCGCTGGTGGCGCTCGGCTTCGCGCTGATTTTCAAGGCCTCGGGCGTATTCAACTTCGCCCAGGGCGCGATGGTGCTGTTCGCGGCGCTTGCGGTTGCCCGCATGGCCGAAGCAATGCCGCTGTGGCTCGCGATCGTGCTTGGAACTGCAATTATGGTCGTGCTGGCCTGGCTGATCGAGCGGCTGG
>CAZPNN010000043.1:0-6097 GCA_964587605.1 uncultured Chromatiaceae bacterium | reverse complement strand
CGGCGTTGGATAGAGCACTCGCGTTCGTTTAAGTACAGCGTGTTGCCGTGGGCATCGGCCAGGCTCTGGATCTCGAGGTGGCGAGGTTCCTCCATGTACTTCTCGGCGAACACGCGGCCGTCGCCAAAGCTCGAGACCGCTTCATTGGTGGCGCGCAGAAAGCCCTCGCGGCACTCGTCGTCGTTGCGCACCACGCGCATGCCTTTGCCGCCGCCACCCGCGCTGGCCTTCAGCATCACGGGGTAGCCGATCTCGCGGGAGACCTTCACCGCGTGATCCGGGCCGTCGATGACGTCCGTGTAGCCGGGAATGGTGTTTACGCCGGCCTTCTTCGCCAGCTTCTTCGACTCGATCTTGTCGCCCATCGCCGTGATGGCGTGGGGCTTCGGGCCGATGAAGGTCACACCGATCTTGTCCAGCGCGGCGGCAAACGCCGTCTTTTCCGACAGGAAGCCGTAACCGGGGTGTACAGCCTCGGCACCGGTGGCCTGGCAAGCCGCCACGATGGCGTCGATCACGAGGTAGCTCTGGGCCGAGGGCGCCGGGCCAATGCGCACGGCCTCGTCGGCAAGGCGCACGTGCATGGCATGGCGGTCGGCATCCGAATACACCGCCACCGTCCTGATGCCCATGAGGCGGGCAGTGCGAATGACCCGGCAGGCAATCTCGCCGCGGTTGGCGATCAAAATCTTCCTGAACATGCGGCGATGGGGTCCTAGAGGGGAATGTTGCCGTGCTTGCGCCACGGGTTGGTGAGTTGCTTGTCGCGAAGCATCGCCAGTGACCGGCAGACGCGCGCCCGGGTTTGCCGCGGCATGATCACGTCGTCGATGTAGCCGCGGCTGGCGGCGATGAAAGGGTTCGCAAACTTCTGGCGGTACTCCTCGGTCCTGGCGGCGATGGCGGCCGGGTCACCGATGTCCTTGCGGAAAATGATTTCCACGGCGCCCTTCGGACCCATGACGGCGATCTCCGCGCTCGGCCACGCCATGTTGACGTCGCCGCGCAGGTGCTTGGAGGCCATGACGTCGTACGCGCCGCCGTAGGCCTTGCGCGTGATCAGCGTGACCTTGGGCACCGTGGCCTCAGCGTAGGCATAGAGCAGCTTGGCGCCGTGCCTGATGATGCCGCCATATTCCTGGGCGGTGCCGGGCATGAAGCCGGGCACATCCACCAGCGTCAGGATCGGGATGTTGAAAGCATCGCAGAAGCGGACGAAGCGCGCGCCCTTGCCGGAGGAATTGATGTCCAGGCAGCCCGCCAGCACCATCGGCTGGTTGGCGACCACACCGACCGTCGAGCCCTCGAGCCGGATGAAGCCGATCACGATGTTCTTCGCGTAGTCCGGCTGAACTTCGAAGAAGTCGCCCTCGTCGGCAATCTTCGCAATGAGTTCCTTGATGTCGTAGGGCCTGGCCGGGTCATCAGGAACCAGGGTATCGAGTGACGGCTCTTCGCGGGTCGGCGGGTCCTCGCAGGGCCAGATCGGTGGCTTCTCCCGGTTGCAGCGGGGCAGGAAGTTGAAGAACCGCCGCGTGGTCAGCAGGGCCTCCACGTCGTTTTCCAGAGCGAGATCAGCAACGCCGGATCGGGAGCTGTGTGTGATGGCGCCGCCCAGTTGTTCGGCGGTGACTTCTTCGTGCGTCACCGTTTTCACGACATCCGGTCCGGTGACAAACATGTAGGAGCTGTCTTTCACCATGAACACGAAATCGGTGATCGCGGGCGAGTACACGGCACCACCCGCGCAGGGCCCCATGATCAGCGAGATCTGTGGCACCACGCCGGAAGCCAGCATATTGCGCTGGAACACCTCGGCATAACCGCCGAGGGAGGCGACGCCCTCCTGAATACGTGCTCCGCCGGAATCGTTGATACCGATCAGCGGTGCGCCGACCTTCATTGCCTGGTCCATGACCTTGCAGATCTTTTCCGCATGGGCTTCGGACAACGACCCGCCAAACACGGTGAAATCCTGGCTGAAGACGAACACCAGCCGGCCATTGATCGTGCCGTAGCCGGTAATGACGCCGTCACCGGTGATCTTCTGCTCCGCCATTTCGAAGTCGGTGCAGCGGTGTTCAACGAACATGTCCCATTCCTCGAAGCTGCCTTCGTCGAGGAGCAGGGCAACGCGCTCCCGGGCGGTCAGCTTGCCCTTGGCGTGCTGGGTATCGATGCGCATTTGCCCGCCCGCAAGAACGGCGGCGGCGCGCTTGTCTTCCAGCTGCTGGAGATTGTCCTGCATGCGTATGGCCCTTGTACCTAAAGTGTCAGTAGATCAGGCCGCCCTGCGGCGGTTGCGAATCAGCCGCAGGACTTCGCCAGCGGCGAGCGGAATGTTGGTGCCCGGCCCGTAGATGGCGGCCACTCCCGCCGCCTTCAGCATGGCATGGTCCTGCGGTGGAATGACCCCGCCGCAGACCACCAGCACATCGCTGGCGCCCTGCTCGCGGAGGCCGGCGATCAGCTGCGGAACCAGCGTCTTGTGGCCTGCTGCCTGTGAGGACACGCCGACCACGTGCACGTCGTTTTCTATCGCGTGACGGGCCGCCTCTTCGGGGGTCTGGAACAGCGGGCCGATATCCACGTCGAAGCCAATGTCGGCAAAGGCGGTGGCGATGACCTTGGCACCCCGGTCGTGGCCGTCCTGCCCGAGCTTCACGACGAGAAGGCGCGGCCGCCGGCCTTCGTCCCGCGCAAACGCGGCCACTGCCGCCTGGATCTCTGCGAACCGGGCGTCGCCCGCGTAGGCGGAGCCGTAGACGCCGCTGATCGAATGAATGACGGCGCGATGCCGGCCGTAGACCGCCTCGAGCGCGTCCGAAATTTCGCCAACCGTCGCACGGGCCCGGGCCGCCTGCACGGCCAGTTCCAGCAAGTTGCCGCTCCGGGCGCGTGCCGCGGCTGTCAGTGCCTCAAGGGTGGCAGTGCAGGTAGCGCCGTTGCGCGACGATTTCACCGTGGTGAGGCGCTCGATCTGCGCTTGCCGTACGGCGCTGTTGTCGATATCGAGAACGTCGACTTCCGGTTCGTCGTCCCGCTGGTACTTGTTGACGCCGACGATCACTTCCTCGCCGCGGTCGATGCGCGCCTGGCGCAGGGCGGCTGATTGTTCAATGCGCAACTTGGGCATACCGGATTCGACCGCCTTCGTCATGCCGCCCTGCGCCTCGACTTCGTCGATCAGCTGCCGTGCTTCAGCGGCCAGCGATGCCGTCAGGCTTTCCACATAGTAGGAGCCCGCCAGCGGGTCCACGACGCGGGTGATGCCGGCTTCCTCCTGCAGGACCAGCTGGGTGTTGCGGGCAATGTGTGCAGAAAACGGCGTGGGCAAGGCCAGCGCCTCGTCAAAGGAATTGGTGTGCAACGACTGGGTGCCGCCGAGCACGGCGGCCAGGGCCTCGATCGTGGTGCGGATGACATTATTGTAGGGGTCGCGGCTCGTGAGGCTGACGCCCGAGGTCTGGCAGTGGGTGCGCAGCATCAGCGACTGCGGATCGGCGGGCGTAAACAGCTTCTGCATCAACTCGGCCCACAGCAGGCGGGCGGCGCGCAGCTTGGCCACCTCCATGAACAGGTTCATGCCGATGCCGAAGAAGAATGACAGCCGTGGCGCGAATTCATCCACCTTGAGGCCGCAGGCCAGTGCGGCCCGGACGTACTCGATGCCGTCGGCCAGCGTGTACCCGAGTTCCTGCACGGCAGTCGCCCCGGCCTCCTGCATGTGGTAGCCGGAAATCGACACTGAATTGTATTTCGGCATGTGGCGCGAGGTGTACGCGATGATGTCGGCGACGATCCGCATCGAGGGTTCCGGCGGGTATATATAAGTGTTCCGGACCATGAACTCCTTCAAGATGTCGTTCTGCAGGGTGCCGTTCAGTTTCGCTGCCGGCACGCCCTGCTCCTCGGCCGCGACGATATACATCGCCATCACGGGCAGCACGGCGCCATTCATTGTCATCGATACGGACATCTTGTCGAGCGGGATGCCGGCGAACAGGATCTTCATGTCTTCGACCGAATCGATCGCGACACCGGCCTTGCCGACATCGCCGACCACCCGCGGGTGATCCGAGTCGTAACCCCGGTGTGTGGGCAGGTCGAAGGCGACAGACAGGCCGGTCTGGCCCGCGGCAAGATTGTTCCGGTAGAAGGTGTTGGATTCCTCGGCCGTGGAGAAGCCGGCGTACTGCCGGACGGTCCAGGGGCGGCCCGCGTACATCGTGGCGCGGGGGCCGCGAACATAGGGTGCAAAGCCGGGCAGGCTCTTGAGGTGCGCAAGGCCGGCCAGATCCTCGGCGGTGTACAGGGGCTTTACGGCAATGCCTTCCGGCGTTTGCCAGGCGAGGCCGCCGGTGTCCGCGGCCTTGATTTCCCGGGCCGCGAGTTTCTCCCAGTCAGCACGAGTCTGCTTGCCGAAGTCTGCCATTCCGTTTCCTAAGCCTGGTCCGCCGAAAGCGCCTGATCCTGGATCATCCGATAGCGAGCCAGCTGGCGCCGCGCCTCGTCGACGTGCAGTCGTTCCACCATTCGCCCCGCCAGAACCGCCACGCCTGAGCCACCCGCTGCGGCAGCTTCCCACGCGGCGATGAGTTCGGCGGCAGCCGCCGCCTCGGCAGCCGAGACCCCGAAGATCTCGTTACTGGCGTCGATCTGGCCGGGGTGAATCAGGGACTTGCCATCGAAGCCGAGTTGCCGGCCCTGCAGGCACTCCAGCCGGAACCCGGAGGCGTCCGTCAGGCGCGTAAAAACGCCGTCGAGTATATCAACACCCGCTGCACGGGCCGCGAGCACGCAACGGGCGAGTGCGGGTATCAGGCCTTCGCGGGTGGGGTGTTCGGGAATTCGGAGAGCCGTGCCAAGGTCGGCCGTGCCCATCACGATGACGGCAAGACGCGGCGTGCAGCGTGCGATCACATCGATGTCGAGCACGCCGCGCGGGGTCTCGGCCATGCACCAGAGCCGGAGGCTTGCCGGGGCCGCGGATTTGTCCAGCAGGTCTGCCGCGTGGATCAGGGTGTCCACGTTGTCGACCTTCGACAGCAGAATGCCGTCGGCGCCGCTCGCCGCCGCCGCTGCCAGATCCGCAGTTCCCCATTCGGTGCGCAGGCCATTGATGCGGATCACGAGCTCCCGATACCCGAAGCGTCGGGCACTGACGGCCGCGATGACGGCTGAGCGGGCGGCCACCTTGGCGGCGGGCAGCACGGCGTCCTCGAGGTCGAAAATCAGGCCATCGACCGGCAGGCTTGCGGCTTTTTCCAGCGCACGGGCATTGCTGCCGGGCACGTAGAGGACGGAGCGGCGAGGGCGGAAGTGGGGGGAGGAGCTGTCAGGCACGGTAGGGGTACCTATTTCGGTCGGGTGATCAGGAAATTTGTAGCATGCAAATCAGGGGTTAACACCGGATAACTTCAGGTGTCCATCACGGCTATTTCTTATGTTAACTGGTGGCGAGGGTGCGGGTGGCGGCAAGTCGTGCCCCGGTCGTTTGGGTTCGCCGGATAATGCAGTTGCCTTGATCGCCGATTGGGGTTAGCCTGAGCACATAACGAGGCACTCACTTAATAAGCCTCGCCTACCTAGAACAGCAGAATTGCAAGGGGCGTTTCGATGGCAATCAGGATCACTCTGTTACCCGTCGCACTGATTCTCGGTCTCGTCGCCGGGGTTCAATCTGCGCAGGCCGCTCTCGTGACCTACTGCGGGCCGAACGTCTGCTACCGGTACGAAGCAACGCAGGTCGCACTCACCGCGGCCTACTTCGGTGGAATCAATTTCATCGGTGACAGCTTCTACTTCCTGCCGACCCAATTCGAAGCCCGATCCGCTGACGGTGTTGGTATCAACTCGGGCACCAACACGGACACCCGTGATACGACCCTTCAGTTCGACAGGGTTTATACGGTCAATGCCGCGAATGAAATTGCCAGCATTCTGGCCTATGAAGAGGGCGACTACGAGATCAACTACGCAGCAGGCGAAGTGCACGGTGATCTGTACGTCAAGATCCGGGGCATGAACAACCTGGCTGGAGCAAGCAACACCGTTACCGACGCCTTCGACCAGGTCGGCGCTCCCTTTGGACTCC
>CAZPNN010000042.1:0-2461 GCA_964587605.1 uncultured Chromatiaceae bacterium | reverse complement strand
GCGATCACTGCGGCTCTCCCGGGAGCAGTCGGTCCAGCGCACCGCGCAGATTGGCCTCCGAATCGATCAGGAATTGCGCGGAGACCACCACCTGCTCACCCGCCTCGAGCCCGCTGCGGACCTCGGTCTCCTCGCCCTGTTCGCCGCCGATCTTGACGGCCACGGGACGGAACTGCCCCTCGGGGAGCGCGAGAATGACGACCGTGCGCTCTCCGGACCGGATGAGCGCCCCGGTCGGCACGACCACAGCCGGTCGGGCCTCGCCGTGAATCACCACCCGCGCGGACATCCCGGGCCGCAGCGCCCGCCGTTCGTTCGGCACCACGATGCGCACGCGGGTGGTGCGCGTGGCCGCCGAGAGTTCGGGGTACAGGTAATCCAGCTGTCCCTGCACCGGCAGTGCCTGCGGGTCCGCCAGTGTGACCTCCGCCGACTGGCCCGCCCTGAGCCAGGCGCCCTGGGTCTCCGGTACCTCGGCAAGGACCCAGACCCGGGACAGATCGGCCAGATTCACGATCGGCATCCCGGCGGTCAGCGCGGCTCCCTGCCGCACCAGCAGTTCCGTCACCACACCGGAAATCGGCGCGACGATCTCGACCTGCCGTTCCGGCACGTCGCGGCTTTCGATGCGCTCCAGTTGCCCGCTCGTCATGCCCAGCAGCTCGAGTCGTCGTCGCGCGGCCGGCATCAGCACTTGATCGTTAGCGCGCAGCGCCAGCAGAAACTCCTCCTGCGCGGCCAGCAGATCGGGGCTGTACAGCGCGCCGAGGCGCTGGCCGCGACGCACCGTATCGCCGGTGGCCCGCACGTCCAGCCGCTCGAGCCAGCCTGCGGCCCGCGTCGTGACCACGGCCAGGCTGCGTTCGTCGACGGCAACCGTACCGGTCACTGTCACTTGCGGCGCCACGGTCTTTTGCGCGGCTGGCGCCGTGCGCACCCCTAGGTTCTGCACGACCTGTGGGCTGATCGAAATGCCTTCGTCGTCCCGCGAGGCGGCGTACTTTGGCACCAGTGCCATGTCCATGAATGGCGATGGTCCGGGTTTGTCGAACTTCACTTCCGGCCTCATGGGGTCGTACCAGTAAAGAATGTCGGCGGCAGGAGCGCCCGCCCCGGGATCCTGCGCTGCGGGACGATTCAGCCACCAGCCAATCGCGATACCGGCTGCCAGCATCACGGCCGCGGTCAGAAAATTTCTGGTGGCGTTCATCGGTCTGTCTCCGCTTCGAAGTACTGGATCTGCAAACGGTCACGGGCGACCTGCACAGACAGGTCGAGCCGCAGCAACTCGGCTTCCAGAAGGCTGCGGCGGGCATCAAGAAAGGCCGCCAGGTCGCCACGCCCGGACCGGTAGGCAGCGAGTGTCGCGTCCACACGGGCCCGGGACGGTGGCAGTACCGTTTCATCGTAGTACCCGAGGCGCCGGGTGCCGGCCTGCCAGTCGCGGTAGGCCACCGTCAGGGTCGCCGTTGCCTCGCGCAGGCGGTCGTCGCGCTCGGCAGTGGCCGCACTCAGTCGGGCATGTGCGGCCGCGCTGGAGCGGTCCTGGCGGTCGCCCGCAAACACGGGCAGGTCGACGCCGACCATCACCGTCACCAGGTCCGGATACTCGAGGCGGTGGTCGTAGCGCACTTCCATCCGCCAGTCGGGCTTCCGCTCCGCCGTGGCAAGGCGCAGTTCCGTCGCCGCCAGCGTTTCCTTGGTCTCGGGCGCAGCCAGCGACGGGTGTTGTGGCAGTTCTGACAGCAGGCGCCCGAAGTCGGGCGGTGCTGAAAGTCCGGCCACCGACAGCTCGACGGGCCGGTCGGCAGCGGGCCCGATCCAGCGCGCCAGCGCGGCGCGGCCCGCCTGCTCCCGCTGGCGGAACGCCCGCCCCCGGTCGGCAGTCAGCGCCATGTCCACCTCCGCCGCCAGCACCTCCGGCCGTCCGCGGCGACCGGCGACCAGATCAATCTCCGCAGCCTGCCGTTGTCGCCCGACCTCTGCCGTCAGGCGCTCCAGCAGTTGCGCCGCGAGAGCCGCGCCCACCACGTCTAAGTAGACACTGCCGGCTTCGAGCTTCAGGCGTCGCTCCAGATCCGTCAGCGCGAACTGTGCGCCCGCCGCCTGCTGATCCAGGGCCGTCGCGCGCAACTGGCGTTTTGCCGCCCGTGGAAACTCCTGGGCGATCCCCATCGACAGCGCGGTGAAATCATCGTCGCGAAAGCTGAGGGCCTCGTCGCCACTGACCGGCATCTGCATGACTCCCGCGACGAGTTGCGGGTCGGGCAACTGACCGGCGGCCACCGACTGCTCCCGGAGCGCGCGAATGTTCGCGGCTTCGGCCAACAAGCCCGGCTGTTCATTCAGCACGAGGCGGTGGACCTCGGCAAGCGTCAGGGGCTCGCTGACCGAATCGGCCACGGCGGTGAGGGGTTGGCCGATCAACCAGCCATAGAGGAGGGCCAAGCCAAAGTGCAGG
>CAZPNN010000041.1:0-2081 GCA_964587605.1 uncultured Chromatiaceae bacterium | reverse complement strand
ATCTATGAACCCGCGGGCGAGGCTCATACGTTGGTTATCACGAAGGACTCACCAGAGCCGGCGCTAATCATGTTCGTGGTTGAGGGTGGCCTCATCTACCTGGACAAGCCGGTCGATGGAGGCGTTGCTGCCTACGAAGATGGGTTCACCGCCCTCGAGTTATGTCGGCAGTACTACCGTCAGACCGGCCTCGACGTGCGCGAGCTGGACCTGCTGGTTCGTTAAATGAGGCGCGCGGTCTAACTATGCGATGCAGCGTTCGGCGCTTGTCATCACGCCGCTTGCAGTCAGGGCAAGCGGCGCGCGGACTGCGCACCGCAGCTGATCGCGGACGTTAGGTCTCTGCATGGGCGTCGTCGCGATTCGGGATGCAACTCAAGACGATTACGAGGTCATTCTCGCGCTTAACCTTGCTGACGTCGCACACACGAGCCCAATGGACTGGGCACGGCTGGCCACCCTCGATGGTCTTTCGTGCTATCACCGCGTTTCGTGTATAGACGCTCAGGTATCGGGGTTTCTTTTGGCGATGCGTAGCGGCACCCCCTACGAGAACGACAACTTTGCATGGTTCACTCGGAAGTACGTAAGTTTTGTGTATGTGGACCGTGTCGTCATCTCAAATGCTTCCAGAGGGCAGCGTTTGGGATCACTGCTATATGAAGACCTGTTCAGTTGGGCTCGACAAAACGATATCCCGCTTGTGACGTGCGAATACAATATTGTCCCGGCCAATGAACCGTCACGGCTGTTTCATGAGAAGTTCGGCTTTAAGGAACAGGGGACCCAGTGGGTAGCAAACCGCACGAAGCAAGTCTCGCTGCAAACGGCAGAGACCTAACCACCGCATCGAGTGCCCGCGGCGCTTATGCGGAGCGTCAGGTGTGCAGGACAAGTACCGCGGCTATCATCGATCTGGAATTGCCAGATGAGTAAACAACCTCCAGATCCCGATCGGCGTCGACTGCTAACGACTGCTGCCGCAGCTGCTGGCGGTATTGGCGTTGGCGCTGCAGCTACGCCCTTCATTCAGTCCATGCTCCCCAGTGTCCGGGCGAAGGCCCTTGGAGCCGACGTTGAAGTCGATATCGCGGATCTCAAGCCCGGCGAGCTGAAGATCGTCGCATGGCGCGGTCTACCGGTCTTGATACTTCGGCGCACGCCCGAAATGATCAAGGACATGCGGGCACTGGAGGATCGCCTGAGAGATCCAAATTCCGAGATCGAATCGCAGCAACCTCGATATGCAACCAACTGGCACCGTTCGATCCGCCCTGAACTGCTGGTGCTGATTGGTATTTGCACACACCTCGGGTGCTCCCCCAGATACACGCCAGAACATGCAATTGCTGAGGCCGGCGACTGGTGGAAAGGCGGGTTTCTCTGCCCCTGCCATAAATCACAATTCGACTTGGCCGGCCGCGTTTATGAAGGGATATCGCCAGCTCCACGAAACCTCCCAGTGCCCCCATATCGATTTATCTCTGAGACGAAGATTGTCATTGGGGATGAATCGCTGTACACCTGACAATGCGATGCAGCGTTCGGCGATTCTCGTCGCGCCGACTGCGCGCCGCCGCTGATCGCGGACGTTAGCTGGCCAAGATCGATCACCGTACCGAGGAGACTCTAATTACAAAGCGTAGCGCCCCCGTCTTTGCTTCACTTCTGTTGTGCCTTATTTTGCCGATCGGGGCATCACTTCCTGCGACGCCGGCTTTCGCTCAGTCCGCGGACAAAAAGCCCAACATCGTCTTCGTCCTCATGGACAATCTTGGTTATGGGGAGGTCGGTGTCTATGGCGGCGGCATACTCCGGGGCGCACCGACACCGCGCATTGACAAGCTCGCCGCCGAGGGCACGCGGCTGCTCAACTTCAACGTCGAGGCTCAGTGCACGCCGAGCCGCTCGGCCATCCTGACCGGCCGCCACGCCATTCGCAGCGGCACGCACTCCGTGCCCTTCCCCGGCCAGCTTGACGGACTGACGCAGTGGGAAATCACCATCGCCGAACTGCTCTCCGATCAAGGCTATGCCACCGCCCAATTCGGCAAGTGGCATCTGGGCAGTGACCAGAGCCG
>CAZPNN010000040.1:0-6835 GCA_964587605.1 uncultured Chromatiaceae bacterium | reverse complement strand
ATGACCCCGGATGCAGGGCCGAAAGGCTCCGCGTCCCCCGCGCGAGCCCGTATACCGGCCGGCAGGTGTCATCGGATCGTCAGGTCTCGGGTGGAGACCGTGTGACGGCACGAGCCCTGCTGGCTGCGTGTTATGGCTGCTCTGGCCCAGAATTGTCTTGGGACCGTGCAGCTGTCACTTCTCTCCGCCTTGTGGCCCGACGCTTATCACGCTCGGGTGTGAGCGTGTCATGGGGAGAAGCGTGTGCGTAATTCAGTCTTTTTGTGCCTATGGCTGGCGGCCGCGGCCGTCACCACCACTGCCACCGCGGAGGATATCCGCGACACCCTAATCGTCACCGCGTCACGGATCCCCGTGCCGCTCGTCGCCGCCGGCAGCTCTGTAACCGTCATCGACCGGGAGCAGATCGAGGCCCGGCAATCCGTCTTCGCCGTGGACCTCCTGCAGGACGTGCCCGGCTTTGCCGTCAGCCGGTCCGGCGGTATCGGCTCGCAGACGCAGGTTCGTGTCCGCGGCGCCGAGGCCAACCAGGTGCTGGTACTCATCGACGGCATCGAGGCCAACGACCCGGCCGGCAACGACGAGTTCGCCTTCCAGGACCTGACCACCTGGGACGTGGAGCGCATCGAGGTGGTGCGCGGCCCCCAGAGCGCCCTGTGGGGGAGCGACGCGCTTGCTGGCGTCGTGAACGTCATCACCCGGCAGCCAACGGAAGAGTTCTCCGCGGGCGGATTTGCGGAGGCCGGGGCGTACGACACGTTCAGCGCCGGTGGCCGCCTCTCCGGCCAGGTGATGGGGACCCGTGCCGGGCTCTCCCTGTTGCGGGTCGACTCCAACGGCTCCAACAGCTCCCGCACCGGCGACGAGGATGACGGCTACGAGAACACCACCGCGATACTCAGCCTCGCGGGCAGTCCGTCGGACATCGTGGACCTGAGTTTCGTCGGCCGGTACACCGACACCACGAAGGGCTTCGACGCCACCGACTTTGGCACGGGACTGCCTGCCGATTCGGGCGACGAGACCGACGTTGACCTGGGCTACTTCCGGGCAGGCGGCACGCTGCAACTCCTTGACGGCCGCTGGACCCAGTCCCTGCGGGCCGCCTGGACCACGACTGACACCGAGAACACCAGCGATTTCGGCAGCGCGGGAACAACGGCGGCCGACAAGTACGGCGTGTACTACCAGACCACCTGGCAGTTCACGCCGGGCGCGGCCGATAGCACCGGCAATTCGGCGACGTTCGCGCTCGATCATGAACAACAGGACTTCCGCCAGCGTGGTGACTTGATCGTCATCGATCCGGACGATCCGTCCCAGGACCTGGACCCCAACCAGGACCAGGATCTCGACAACACCGCGGCCGTGCTGGAGCTGCTGCTGACGCCCTTCGAGCGCACGTCCTTGTCCCTAAGCGGGCGCTACGACGACAACAGCGACTTCGACAATGTCGCCACCTTACGCGCCACGACGTCCTGGACCACTGAGAGCACCAGGACCCGCCTCCACGCGGCCTATGGCACCGGCCAGAAGGCGCCCACGTTCGTCGACCGCTACGGCTTCTTCACGAACCAGTTCGTTGGCAATCCGGATCTGGAGCCCGAGACCTCCAGCGGCTGGGAAGCCGGCATCGAGCAGCCCCTGTGGAACGCCCGGATCAGCCTCGGCGCGACCTACTTCCGCGAGGACCTCGAGGACGAGATCAATGGCTTCGTGTTCGACCCCGGCACCGGCAGATTCACCGCGGACAACCTCGACGGCACGAGCAAGCGCCGCGGCGTCGAGCTCAGCGCTGCGGCCACGGTCACGGCAACGCTGCGCTTCTCGGGTTCATACACCTACATCGACGCCACCCAGCCCGGCCTGCTGACGGGCGAGGACAGCCGCGAGATCCGCCGGCCCCGGCACTCGGCAAGCGTCAATGGCGACTGGCGCTTCCTGGACAGCAAGGCTGACCTGAACGTCAACCTGACCTACGTGGGAGACCAGGACGACACCTTCTTCGAGGTCACGCCGCCATTCGGCACCCAGACGATAAACCTTGATTCCTACTACCTCGCCAGCGTTGCCGCCAGCTATCGCCTGACGAACCAGGCCAGCGTCTACGCCCGCGTCGAGAACCTGCTCGACGAGGACTACGAGAATGTCTACGGCTACAACACGCCCGGCATCGGCGCCTACGCCGGTATCCGCCTGAGCTTCTGACCATCGGCACAGTTACACTCGGCACGCAGCGTCTGTGGGACAGAGAAGACATGGGCAACCGGCTGACGAAGATCTACACGCGGACCGGCGACGACGGCACCACCGGTCTCGGCAACGGGGAGCGCGTGGCGAAAGACTGCCCGCGCGTCGAAGCCTTCGGCGCCGTCGACGAACTGAATTCCTGTCTCGGGCTGATACTCGCCACGCCGGGCCTGCCGTCCCTGATCCGGGACAGTCTCACCGGGATCCAGCACCGCCTCTTCGATCTGGGGGGCGAGCTGGCGGTGCCCGGCCGCGACGTCATTCTTGCGTCAGACAGCACTGACCTCGAGCGGGTGCTGGACGAACTCAACACGGACCTGCCGCCACTGAAGGACTTCGTACTTCCCGGCGGCACCCCGGGTGCAGCTGCCTGCCATCTGGCCCGTGCCGTGTGCCGGCGTGCGGAGCGGCGGGTAATCGCCCTGCAACGGAGTGAAGCGGTAAACACGGAGTCGGTGCGCTACCTGAACCGGCTGTCTGACCTGCTGTTTGTCATGTCGCGGGTGCTGTGCCGCGTGGACGGCGGCAGCGAGGTGCTCTGGAAGCCCCGCTCTAACCCCGCCCGTTAAGGGCCTCGCAAAGTTGCGTGATACCCGAAAGCAGCCGAGGCCCCGGCACGCTCATGAGATCCGGATCGATCAGATGCAAGCGATTGCCTGCAACCGCCGGCAGCTGCTTCCAGGAACGCCAGCGGTCCAGGGGCGAACCGCTGGCCGGACTGCCGGGACCGCGCGTGTAGTCATTCGCCACGATCACGTCCGGGGCCGCAACCACCACCGATTCCACGCTCACGATGGGCGTCAGGCCAGGCACGGCCGCGTAGATATTCTCCCCGCCACACAGCTCGATCGCCTGGCCGATGAAGTGCTGGCCATTAACGGTCATGAGCGGCTGCGGTGCGATCTGGTAAAAAACCCTTCCGGGCCGGGCTTCCCGGTATTGCGCCCGCAGGGCCGTCAGCCCTTCGCGCCACACGCCGGCGGCCTTTAGTGCCGGAACCTCGGTACCGGCGAGCCGGCCAATCGCCTCGATCTGGTCACCAACATCGGCCAAACGCCGCGGCTCAAGTTCCACCACCCGGTAGCCAAGCCGGCGGAGCCTTTCGAGCGTCGCCGGCGAATTGCCGCTCGGCCAGCCGAGGATCAGGTCAGGTCGGGTCACGGCGAGGGCCTCAAGGTCCAGGCGAAAGGCATCGCCCACCCGTGGCAAGGCGCGTGCCGCAGCCGGCTCGTTGCTGAACTCAACCGCACCCACCAGCTGAGGGCCGGCGCCGGCCGCAAAGGCGAGTTCCACAAGGTGCGGAGACAGGGCGACTATGCGCCGCGCCGGCTGGTCGGTAACAACGGGTGGTGACGTTGGCCGGCCACAGGCGGCGAGCAGCAGGGTAATGACCAGCCAGATCGCAGCTGAGGTCGCGCCTGAAGGCGCTCCTACGCCACCATGGCCGTCAGGTAACCCAGTCATAGAGCGTCAGTACCGCAATCACCGGGCACCAGATCATCCAGAGGGTCCGCATGACCAGCGCCCGGGCGCCACGGATGCGATCCAGCGCCTCGACCGCGTCAGCGACGTCGAGCCCCGCGCGACCGGACGCGGCGATACCGATCCGCGCCACGACTTCCACCGTGCCGTCGGCAAAAGAAAGCATCGTTTCGCGGCCCGCGTTTCGCCAGCTGGCAACCGCCTCTTCGAAATTGCCCGCCAGCGCATAGCCGAGCGCGAGCAGCCGGGACGGAATCCAGGCCAGCAGGCCGTGCAGCGTGCGTACGGCCTCCATGGTCGGCGTGGCGCCGTCCCCGACCCTCTGTTCCGCACGGTGGCGAAGCAGGTCCAGGACACGAAACGCCCAGGCACCGGTGGGTCCCAGGACGAGAAACCAGAAGACCACACCGAAGATCCGGTTGTTCGCCTGGACGTAGATGGCCCTCTCGATGGCTTCATTACGCTCCGAGGGCGGTCCGGGCGGCGGCCTCTCCAGCAGTTGCTCGGCAACGCGCTGCTGGGTTTCCTGGTCGCCGGTCGAAAGAGCGTCAGCGTAGTCCTCGACCTCGTCGTCCAGATCGCGTGGCCCGAGCGAGAACAGCAACACGACGACGGCGAACAGGAAGTACGGAATCTGCAGGAACTCGTCCTCAAGGACCGCGGACATCAGTGCGACCGGCACCACCAGTATCGTCAAGAGGAACGCGGTCAGGGCCAGCGCGGTCCAGCGGCGGTCCTTGCCATCCGACGCCGATCGAAGGCGCCGCAGGTGGGCGTCGAACAGCGGGTCGAGCCAGTGGAACTCGCGCAGGTGAAACAGGTGTGTCAGCAGCCGTTCCAGGGCCAGGCCAAGCAGCAGGGCGAGAAAATTCATGCCGCTAGTCTACCGAGGTCGGCTGGTGCGCGGCGCAAGCAGCTTGCGCAGCCGAGGCCAGTCAAATGCCGGCCCGGGATCGGTCTTGCGCCCCGGCGCCACATCGCTGTGGCCAACCACGGGCGCCGTGGCGAGCGACGGCATCCCCTGGCGCAATACCCGGATCACGGTCGCCAGGCGCCGGTACTGCGCGCCTGTGTAAGGCCGGTCGTCAGTGCCCTCGAGCTCGATACCCACCGAAAAATCGTTGCACCGTTCCCGGCCCTGATAGCGGGACTTGCCAGCGTGCCAGGCCCGCCGGTGCAGCGGCACGTACTGCACCACCTCCCCGGTGCGCCGGATCAGCAGGTGACTGGACACTTTCAGGCCGGCAACGTCCCTGAAGCAGGGGTGCCCCGCCGGATCCAGCCGGCCGGTGAACAGCTGGTCGATATGCGGGCCACCAAACTCCCCGGGCGGGAGCGAAATGCCATGGATCACGATGAGATCTGCCGCCACGCCGACCGGACGGTCATCGCAATGTCGCGACGACACCTGGCGTGCGCCCCGCATCTGGCCACTGCCGGCCGAAAGGCCGAGACGGCGGCCCCGTGTCGTGGTCCGCGCGCGCCTCGGTGATAATCGCCCCATGCCACGTCCCCGTATCTACACGCCGGCCGCCCTGCGCACCGGGACCACGCACACGCTACCCGAGTCGGCTGCTGCCCACGTCACGCGGGTATTGCGGCTGGCCGCCGGCGATCCTATCACCCTGTTCGACGGCTCCGGCACTGACTACGACGCCGTGCTCCGGGTCGTCGCCCGGAGCGGCGTGTCTGCAGAGATCGGCGCTGGCCGGCCAGTGGCTCGTGAATCGCCGCTCGCCGTGACCTTGCTCCAGGGCGTCAGCCGCGGCGCGCGCATGGACACCGTGATGCAGAAGGCTACAGAGCTCGGCGTGCGGATCGTCCAGCCCGTGCTGGCTGAACGGAGCGTGGTTCGCCTTGATGCCGAACGCAGCCAGTCCCGCCTCGAACACTGGCAGCGCATTGTGATCAGCGCCTGCGAGCAGTGCGGACGGTCCACGGTACCGGAGGTCCGGCCGCCACAGTCGCTGGATGACACGCTGGCAAGCCTCGAACCGGACACTGTCGGCCTGACACTGGACCCTGCGGGCACGGCCTCCCTGGACCAACTGCTCGGGACCGCAAGCCGCGTAGCGCTGGCGATCGGGCCTGAAGGCGGCTTCACCGGGAACGAGATTGCGGCCCTTGTGAGCGCCGGCTTCCGCGGCCTGCGCCTCGGGCCGCGAATCCTGCGCACGGAGACGGCGCCGCTCGCCGCACTCGCGATCCTGCAGTTCGCGCGGGGCGACCTCGGCCAGACGGCCGGCCCCGGGGCTATGGGGACTACCGGACGCCTGTGAAGGGCCCTGCTTCTCTGTGGTTCCGTCGCCCACCCGGGTGGCGGGGTAGTTGCCACCAAGAACCGGCCCACGTGAGCACCTCGCTCAGCGATTGGTCGTGTAGCGCAGCGCGGTGCCGCGGTAGTAGGCAATGTGGACCTTGCCCTGGCGATCCATGGCGATGGCGGTGTCCGTGGAGACCCCGCCGCTGTCGTAGTCGGCCACGTCCACCGGTATTGCCCGCCAGCTGCCGGACGTGTTGCTCAGGTAGCGCAGCTCACCGCCGTTGCGGCCGTCGACGTAGCTGATGTGCGCCTCGCCCGCCGCATCCAGCGCCAGCCCAGCGTGGTTCGGGCTGCCGGTATCCTGCAGGACGTCGCTCACCCAGGCGCCCGTCAAGTCCTGCGCGTACTTCAGTGCGCCCGCGCTGCTGTACACGATGTGGACCTTGTCGCCCGCATCCACGGCGAGGGCAACGCCGTTGGCGTAGCCGGTGTCCAGCATCGTCGTCGTCCAGGCTCCGCCGCGATTCGTCGCGTACTGCAGGCCGTAGTCCGGCGGCGCGCCGTTGAAGGCGACGTGGGCGGCGCCCGCGTGATCCACCGCCAGCGACACCCGCACGGCGCCACTGCACCCGGCGCTGGCGGTCGCGATATCCGTGCCCGCCCATGCACCCGAGGTGTTCGTCGTGTACCGCAGGCGGGGCGACACCGACGACGTGTAGTACGCGAAGTGCACCTTGCCCCCGTCGTCGAGCGCCATGGCGGCGGTACACCAGCCGTCGGGCGCGGCCGACTCGGGCATCCAGATGCCGGCGTCCAGCACGGCATGCCGCAATGTGCCGG
>CAZPNN010000039.1:0-2557 GCA_964587605.1 uncultured Chromatiaceae bacterium | reverse complement strand
GGCGCCGATCACGGCCACGCTGAGCGGCGCACTCGCGCCGATTCCGTTGCTGTTCATTTAGAGAGGCTCCTGAAACGCTGGCTATTGTTCCTCATTTCGACCAGATTCCAAAGAAAAGCAGTGTATTCGGCTATTCTTGCCACGAGTGAATAGTAGATCGCCACAGACACCGGCTGGCCACCGTTTTGGGTGAGCACGCCGAAGACTGGACCATCGTCAGCGAGTCCCGGCGCCGCTGGGAGTGTCATGAGCAGGCCCTGGTGCTTCAGGCGCTCGGCATCCCGCACCTGATCGCCGACGGTCCCCTGAACGCGGCACTGCTGCTCGTGCCCGCCGAGCATGCCGAACAGGCCCGCGAGCAACTCCGGCTCTATGTGGCTGAAAACCGCCGGCGTCCTGCGGCCTCCCTGCTGTTACCGGATCGTAACGGCTGGCCCGGCGTCGCAGCCTACGTGCTCGTACTGGTCGTCGCTTTCCTGGTGCAGGCACGTGTCGCCTTCGGTGTGGACTGGCTGCAGGCAGGAGCACTCGATGGTGGCGCCGTGCGTGACGGCGAGTGGTGGCGAGTCGTTACCGCGCTCACCCTGCACGGCGATGTCGGTCACCTGATTGCGAACCTGTTCTTCGGGGCCGTCTTTGGCGGCTGCGCCGGCAGGTACCTGGGCTCTGGTGTTGCCTGGGCGATGATCCTGCTGGCGGCGGGTGCCGGCAACGCGCTGGACCTCGCCCTGCTGCCACCGGACCACCGGGCCATCGGCGCATCCACGGCGGTGTTTACCGCGCTGGGCGTGGTGGCGGCGCTGATGTGGCGTGCGGAAAGCCACAGCGCGTCGGGTTGGGCGCGGCGGTACGCGCCCCTGATTGGTGCCGCGGTATTGCTCGCCTATATCGGGACCGGTGACGCCCAGACCGATGCCGTCGCCCACCTCACCGGGTTCATTGCCGGCCTGTTTGCCGGCGCGGCCTTTGATCTGCGCCGTCCGCGCTGGATGCAGTCGCCTCGCGTGCAGGTGAGTGCGGGCGTCGGCGCACTGCTTCTCCTGGCCGCCTGCTGGTGGCTGGCGGTGTCCAGCTGGAGCGCCGGCTTGGCCTGAACCCGGCGAGTCGCTATTCTCCCGGCGCACCCAGGGGAATCACATGCAGGGCCAGAGTCCGTCGCGCGAGCTGCCAGCGACCACCGCGCCGTGGCCATCGTCCGGGCTCGCCTGGTATGTGGTCGCCATCCTCGTCATCGCGTTTATCTTCTCCTTCATCGACCGGATCATCATTGCGATGCTGGTCGAGCCCCTGAAGCAGGACCTCAGCCTCTCTGACACCCAGATTGGCTGGCTCCAGGGCCTGGCGTTCGCGGTGTTCTACGCCACGGTAGGCTTGCCGATCGGCCGCATGGCCGACCGCTACAGCCGGCGCTCGATCATCGGCTGGGGAATCGTCCTGTGGAGCCTGATGACCGCGGTGTGCGGGCTCGCCCGCAACTTTCTGGAACTCTTTCTGGCCCGGGTGGGCGTCGGCGTCGGCGAGGCGGCCCTGTCACCCGCGGCGTATTCCATGATTGCGGACTACTTCCCGCGCGAGAAGCTCGGTCGCGCCATCGGTGTCTATCAGGCCGGCGCGTTCTTTGGCGCGGGCCTGTCGTTTCTGGTTGGCGGCCTCGTGATCCAGGCCGTGATGAAGGCGGGGGACCTCTCACTGCCCCTGGTCGGCAGCGTGCAGCCCTGGCAGGCGGTGTTCTTCATCGTCGGCCTGCCGGGCATCCTGGTTGCCTTACTGATGTTTACCGTGCGCGAGCCTGCCCGGCGCGGGAAGCTGGCCGGGCACGCCGCCGGCATTCCGCTTAAGACAGTGTTCCGCTACGCGCTGGAACGCTGGCGGGTATTCGTCCTGCATTTCGTCGGGTTTGCGCTGCTGGCCGTGCCGATCACGACCGTCGTGACCTGGGCCTTTGCATACTTCACGCGCGTGCTGGCCTTCACCCCGCCGCAGGCCGCGATGCGTCTCGGCGGAATCCTCGTGATCCTGTCGCCGCTCGGCGTCTACGCGGGTGGCTGGCTTGCCGACGTCCTGCAGCGCCGTGGTTACCACGACGCCCCGTTGCGGGTCGCGCTGGTTGCCGCAGCCGGGCTGTGGCCGCTCAGTGCCGTGGCCACGACCATGACCGACCCGACACTCGTCCTGGCCCTGTTTGGCCCCTTCGTCTTTTTCGCGAGCCTGTCGATGGCGATGGCGCCGGCGGCCCTCCAGCTGGTGGCGCCCAACCAGATGCGCGCGCAGATCTCTGCCACCTGGATGCTCGTGCTCAATCTGGTCACGGCCGGGGTCGGTCCGACGGCGGTTGGCGCGATCACGGACCTCGTCTTTGGCGATCCCCTGGCCGTCGGCAAGTCGATGGCGCTGGTCAACTGCATCAGCGTGCCGATCGGAGCGCTGGCGTTGTGGGCGGCGCTTGTGCCGTTCCGGAAGGCGGCCAGCGAGCAGGCTGGCCAATCGTAGGGCCCTCCACTAGCATCGCAACACCGGGGAGGAGTAGCCGCATGAGATTGTCCGCGTGGCCAGCGCT
>CAZPNN010000038.1:0-1670 GCA_964587605.1 uncultured Chromatiaceae bacterium | reverse complement strand
AGGCGGAGGCGGCGGAACCGGCCGCGACTCGCGAGATGTGGCCGAAGAAGGAATTCATCTTCGACGGCCAGACCCATCACGTGAAGGATTCAATGCCAGGCCCGCTCATGTTCCGCTCCCAGACCGGCAAGCTCGGCCTGAATCCGGCGCTGACCGGCGCAAAACCGGAACCGGACAGCCTGCACCGGGCCAATTACATCAAGGAAGTCTTTTTCGACAGCGACACGGTGATGGCCTGCATCAGCGGCGCCACGATCGGTCCACCGAGCGCCTACGTCCTGCCCTCGGAAGAAATGGTCGAGACCCGCAACATCGTCAACGAGATGGCCGGCTCCCGCCGGATGCTGAGCCACGGCCTCGGCACGCCCACCAACCCGAACTGGATCGAAGACGCCGAACGCCAGGTCAGGGAACTGAAGATCGACGCCTGGAAATTCTACACCGGTGATCCGGCCGGACCCTGGCGTCATGACGACGAGAAAGTCGCCTACCCGTTCTACGAGCAATCACTGAAGCTCGGCGTGAAAAACATCTGCACGCACAAGGGCCTGCCCATCCCCGGCCGTGGCAAGGACTTCTTCCGGCCGGATGACATGGTCAAGGCAGCAAAGGACTGGCCCGCTATCAACTGGATCGTCTTTCACTCGGGCATGAAGCACATGATGACGCAGTTGCCGCCGGGCGAAAGTGGCATTGATGCCGACGGCAATATCCCGTGGACCACCGGGTTCTGCCAGCAGATCAGGGAATCGGGTGTAAAAAATATTTATCTGGAACTCGGCGCGGTATTCGGCCATTCGGTCGTAACGCACCCCGATGTCTGTGGTCACCTGCTGGGCCAGGTCATCGGCGCTGTCGGCGCCGACCACGTGATCTGGGGCACGGATTCAATCTGGTGGGGCTCGCCACAGTGGCAGATCGAGGCCTTCCGCCGCTTCCAGATTCCTGAAACCCTGCAGAAAGGGTTTGGCTACCAGGCGATTTCGGAGCAGGATCGGGCGCTGATCTTTGGCTTGAACAGTGCGCGCCTGTTCAACATCGATGTGAATGCCGCCCTGAAGGCGATACCGGGAGATGCCTTGAGCCAGATGAAATCCGCTTACCAGGACGATGGCGCCGAACCAAGCCTGACGCAGTACGGCTGGGTCGCTGCGGTATGAAACGCCATTCCTCCCGTCGGGCCGCATCCTTGCTGATCGCAGCACTGCCGGCCTGGGCACTGGCTGCCCAACCGGCATTGCAGTCCGTCAACTGCACGCCCGCAGGCAAATTGCGTGGCGATGCCGGACGTGGCGCCGCCCTGCACCTGCAGCACTGCGCCGAGTGTCACGGGGTGGATGGCAGGGGTGATTCGATCGTCATGCACATGGACGTGCCGCCGAAGGATCAGGGCGACCCTGCCTACATGAAGACCCTGCCGGATGATTTTCTCTACCTGGCCGTTTGCAAGGGTGGTGAAGCGGTTGGCAGGAACTTCATCATGCCGGCCTGGGGCGACCTGCTCTCGGACCAGGACATCAAGGATCTGGTGGCCCAGATGAGAACCTTTTCGGGAACCTGATCACCCCGGGGACACTCGGTGGCCGCCTGATATAGTTGCCACACATGGCCACTGCTCCGTCAGCTGCTCCGCCTGCCACGCCGGTTCTACCCGGCAGTCCTGCACCTGA
>CAZPNN010000037.1:0-1889 GCA_964587605.1 uncultured Chromatiaceae bacterium | reverse complement strand
TGGTGTCCACGGCCTCTTGAATCCCAAACGCTGAACCGTTCACGGAAGCGGGTTAACTCCATATCACGATTTGCGGCCCTTGGAAGTGCGCGACAAGTCAGCAGTAAATCCAATCGGCCGGCTGCTGCTCTCCGGAAAGCGCGTGAGCCGGCGGATTTCTGCCAGCAGCGACAAGATCGCCTGATCGTGTGCCGCGACCTTGCGGTCATGCTTCTCGAGGTGCAGCGCGAGCTGGTCCACCCGCGCGGCGAGTTCGGTGTTGGCCGCAAGGACGCCGCGCAGTCGCACGAACGCCCGTACGACCAGAATACTGACTTCCCCCGCCCTTGCCGAGCGCAGCACGTTCGCCAGCATGAGGCATCCGTGCTCGGTGAAGGCATTCGGAAGCGACGCCGGATCTCGGTGACGCTGGGAACCGGTCGCGATTTGCGACCGGTTCAGGGCGCCCCATTCGGCCACGCTGACTGCGAACGATATGGATTCGATCCGCTACTCTCTCCCTCTGGGTCAGAGTGCGCGCCGAGCGCCAACCGATCCATCACAGTTTCTGTCACGTTGATCTGGAAACGGCCAGTGGCCGATGCCCTTCGCGGCAGCATGGACGCCGCCGAGTACAAGTAAGTCACCCTCAGCCTGCTGTTCCTCAAGTACATCTCCGACGCCTTCGAGGAGCGCCACGCAGCACTGCTCGCCGAGAAATCGAAGGGCGCCGACCAGCAGGATGACGGCTCCTGGCGAACCTATGACGAGAAGGGGGAGTTTGACGGGACGATCCGGGAGGATCCGGAGTGACCGGCTGACTCAAACCGCGCGACGCTCGCCAGCGGACCGCTTCTCCCCGCCAACCCGGCGAAACGACACTGTCGGCAGGCGCCCCGTCTTGCTCACCATCTTCACGAGGAGATCAATGGTGAAGCCCTGCAGCTTGCCGTTCAGCACGTTGCTGATGCGCGGCTGCGTCACGCCGAAGAACCTGGCCGCGGCCGTCTGAGTCATCCGTCGCCGCTTCACAAAGCGCTCGATCTCGGCGGCGAGCAGCACACGCATGGCGAACACAGCGGACTCTTCCGGAGAAAAGCCGAGGGCCTCGTAGGCAGTGCCGCGGGTGACGTCGTGGCGCACCGTAGTCTCCCTAGTCTTGTTCAAAGCTCGCGCCAGCGTTTCGGCTCCAGCCCGACTTGCAGCCTGAACAACTCGTCGCCGGTGGTTGCCCTGGCCGCAAGGGAAAACGCCCTGACTGCCGCCCGGGAAGCGCCCAGCCACCGGATGGGCTTCAGCTCGTAGCGTACGACTGGCATTATGCGGGATTGCGCATAATGCGCAACCCCCTTATCCAGCAGAACCCATGCATCTGGACAATCTGGGCCTCGGCCGGTGTGCGGTACAGAGCACAAATCGCGGCTGTATCAATGGATATTGCCCAGCAGGTGGGTAACGGACTGGTCTGTTGGGATTGGGTCGGAAGGGGCGGGCGTTGATCGAGGAACGAGCTACCCGCGGCTGAGCCGCAACATTCCGTACGAATCCACCGGTTTCTGAACTGGTATCAATTAAGCCCCCTGTCCATGCTGGCGTGCATGCCAAAGCCAGCCCAGCCGCCGGCCGAGATCGCCGCGACCATTCGCGTGGTGCGCGGGCAGCGTGTGCTGCTCGATGCCGATCTCGCTGAGCTTTATGGGGTATCGACCCGAAGGCTGAATGAGCAGGTGCGCCGGAACCTTCAGCGGTTCCCTGACGACTTCCTGATAGACCTTACAAATCATGATCTTGCAATCTTGAAGTCGCATAATGCGACTTCAAGTTGGGGCGGCCGCCGCAAGCGACCGCTGGCCTTTACCGAGCACGGCGCGATCATGGTGGCGACTATCCTGGATAGCCCTCGTGCCGTG
>CAZPNN010000036.1:0-1596 GCA_964587605.1 uncultured Chromatiaceae bacterium | reverse complement strand
ACTCGCCGTATCGGAGATGACGGCGTCGAACCCGCGGCTCCGCAACACCGTCAAGAGCCTGCGGCGGCGCGATCACGCCGGCGAGGCCGAACCGATCGCCGTGCAGATCGCCGGCGCCGATCCGGCGATGATGGCCGAAGCGGCCCGCTACAACGTCGACAACGGCGCGCAGATCATCGACATCAACATGGGCTGCCCGGCGAAAAAGGTCTGCAACGTCGCGGCCGGCTCCGCGCTGCTGCAGAACGAGCCGCTGGTGCAACGGATCGTCGAGGCCGTCGTCGCGGCGGTCGGTACGGGGCCCGATGCGGTGCCCGTCACGCTGAAGATCCGCACCGGCTACAGCCGGGCGGATCGCAACGCCGTGCGCATAGCGCAGGTGGCCGAGGCCGCGGGCGTCGCCGCGATCGCCGTGCACGGCCGCACCCGCGAGGACTTCTTCACCGGCGAGGCCGAGTACGACAGTGTGGCCGCGGTGAAAGCAGCGGTGCGCATTCCGGTGATCGTCAACGGCGACGTCGACACGCCGGAAAAGGCCGCCGAGTTGCTGCGAGCTACCGGCTGCGACGCGATCATGCTCGGCCGCCCCGCGCTCGGCCGTCCGTGGATCTTCCGCGAGATGGCGCACTACCTCGCCACCGGTGTTCGCCTGCCACCGCCGGAACCCGAAGAAGTGCGGGAGATCCTGCTGGGGCACCTGGCGGCGCTGCACGCTTTCTACGGAGAACACAGGGGCATCCGCATCGCCCGCAAGCACCTGGGCTGGTATTGCCGGGAGCAACCGGGCGGTGCCGCCTTCCGGTCTGTTGTGAATCGCGTCGAGTCGGCCGGGGCGCAACTGGCGCTCACACGGGATTTCCTGCAGGCAATGGTGCCGGGATGCGTCATTCCGTGCGCTGCATCACTTGCCCGGGAACGGGCCGCCGCCTAGACTCAAGGCATGTTCCGGTCCCGTTTATACGTGTGGGTGATTCTCGCGCTGGCACTCCCGGTCCAGACGATTGCCGCGGTGAGTCCGCAACCCGCCTCCTTCGAGCACGAGTCCGGCACCGCACCGGTCGTGCAGATGGACTGTCATGACCAGCAGGCCAGCGAGGATTCCGGACCACCGTCCTGCTGCGGCGATTCCTGTCCCGACATGACGTTCTGCGCGGCCACCCCGGCGGTGAGCGCGACGGCGATGACCTTGCTCGGCGTCGCGCAGCTTACGGTGCCCGACGACAGCTACCTGTTGCCACTCGTCTCCTCCCGACTCTCGTCTCCCTTCCGACCGCCCACGATCTCCGTCGTCTGAACTGAGCCTGACGTTCCTTAGTGGAACGTCGCTACTCGTTCTGCCGTGGAGTTTCGTCATGCCTGCATACCGGCGTCGTGCGATCACGTGCCCTGGATTGTTTGCCAGGGTCCTGTTCTATGGCTGGGCCCTGCTCTATGGCTGGTTGATCAGCCAGCCCCTCACCGCAGTGGCCGATTCGATCAGGGAGCCCCTGACACTTGCCGAGGTCCACCGCCTCGTACTGGATGAACAGCCGGGCTTGTTGGCCGAAGCTGCGAACATTCGCGCGCTCCGGGAGCAGTCGGTGGCTGCCGGTCAGT
>CAZPNN010000035.1:0-7068 GCA_964587605.1 uncultured Chromatiaceae bacterium | reverse complement strand
GCGCCACCCACAGCCCGACGCAGGAGACCTGCTTGCAGGGCCTCGTCAATGCGGTCGGCGATGGCGAGAACTGCATGTACGACGGTGGTCCGGCGGCGGATGTCACCATGACCCCGCTTCAAGGCTTCAACGAGATCACGGGCCCCTTCAACCACATCGCCTACTACGATTCGGTCGCCACGCCGGCCGCTTTCCAGACGACCATTGCCGGCTCGGCGCGGCTTGTCTACGTGTCGGTGGACGGTGACAACAAGATGACCCAGGACGTCAACGGCACCGTCACCATTGACGACGGCGGCAATGGCTTCGGCGCGGGCGACCTCTTGAGCTTCACGCTGACCCTGACGTCCTCGGGCGCCGGTTCCATCGTCCGCGTCTACAGCGGCAACGCGCTCGTGGAGAAGTACGACAGCATGACCCAGGTGCTGGCGCCGACAGCGGCGAGCAGCGCGACGGCCAACGGTTCCGGCGGCTTCGACTACGTTATCGGTCTCGAGGGGTTCCCGGCGATCCCGCGCCTGAACTACAGCCAGGTCGGGACCTGCTTCGGCCTGCTGTTCGGCAACGTTGAATGCGGGCACTCCTTCACCGCCTTCGTTACCAGCGCGACGATCGACCCGGACTTCTGGAACGGCACCAGCCCGGCCGGCATTGGGAGCCTGGAGAACAATCTAGGCGTCAAGACCACGGGCACGGTAGTGAATCTGGCGTGCGTCGACGGCAAGTCGACAACCGGCGTGGAGAGCAACGACTGCAAAGACAGCCAGTCGGGCTACGCGGCTTGGGTGATTGGCCCGTGCGCGTCCCCGGGTGGCTGCACCGGCAACGAGAGCACGGGCGGCTCCGTCCGCGGCTCCGCCGAGGACGTGAGCTGGGACCAGTTGCTGCTCAAGGTGTCTACGAATGCCGTCGGCCGGGTCTCCGCCGTGAATGCCTTCACCGTGGACGACTACCGCGTCTTCGGCGAGATCCGCTGTGGCGACAACACGACGGGCACCCTGTCGTACCGCCTCGTGTGCAACTCCTGGACCACCGGCATTATCACGGGTCCGGATACGGACGGTGACGGCGCTCAGGACGGGATGGACAACTGCCGGACGTTGGCCAACAACACCGGGACTGGCGCCCAGGCCGATTCCGACAATGACGGTTACGGCAACCGCTGCGACGGCGACCTGAACAACAACAACGCCACCAACGCCCAGGACTACGTGCTGTTCCGCCAGCAGCTGGGCCAGCCGAGCGTCGCGCCGGTCTTCAACGCCGCCGACATCAATGCCAACGCGGCTGTGAACGCCCAGGACTACGTGCTGTTCCGCGGCCTGCTGGGCTCGGCGCCGGGCCCCGGTGCCGGACCGTAAGCGGGGCATAAAAGGCCAGATGCCAGAGCCGACATCCAGAGCCGGCACCCCGGGAGCACAATGCTCCCGGGGTGCCGGCTTTTCTTTGGCCGAACGTGTTTTTCGTGACCCCCTGAACTGCCTGTTGATAACCGTCCCCGGTTATTCCAGACTGGCTTCGGCACGAGGCGTGCAAGGGGCAACGGGCAACGTTCATGAAAACAACAAGAATCTTCAGGGGCCTGTCAATTCTGGCGTTGGCCACGCTCTCGGCAACGGCGGCCGCCGAGCCGGTGCAGATCGACACGACCGACCCCCAGACCGGCATGACCCAGATCTACAGCACCACCTTTGATGGCCCCTACTCCCAGTGCGGTCCGGCGTCGCCGGTCTACTGCTCCTTCTTCGGCGGCGAGCCGCAGCCGTCGCCGCCCGCGATCCGGGCGATCACCTTCACGCCCAACCCGAGCAGGGTGGTTGACGGCGTACCGGACGGGATCGGACCCGGCCTCCCGCCTGTTTCGCCGCCCCAGCCGGTGCCGGCCGCCGGATCCTATATGGACCTCACGCGGGCGTCGGGCAACACCTCGGTGACCCTCACCGGCGGCACCATCAAGTTCCCCGACCTGCCGATCATCATCCGAAACGAGACCGTCATTAACGCGACCGGTGCCGGCATCGTGTTCAACGCGGCGCCACAGACCGCGCCCCTCGACGCCAACGGCGTTGCCGAATTCCGGGTCAACCTCGCCCCGGTCATCGCGGTGGACTTCAGCGCCTTCACGGTGGTTGCGACAGACTGCGCAGGATCGCTGTGCAGCCTCATCCAGGTCCTGACGCTGGACATGGTCCGGTACCGGCTGGTCATCGACTACGACCCCACTTTCACCACCTTCACGGCGGACTTCATCGGCCAGACCGGCAATAACTCGTTCGTCTACGCCACCCTGAACTCGACGTCGCCGACGAATGTCGTCGTGACCGACTCGGTGCTGCCGGACAATGACCTGCAGGTGCCCTTTGGCGCGGTTCCACAGGGACAGACGGCCAGCCAGACTGTCACCGTCTCCAATAACGGGGCGAGCAACTTCATCGTTGGCCAGGTCACCCCACTGGCCCTGCCGTTCAGCGTGGTCGACGACAGTTGCTCGAATCTGGACTTAGCGCCGCTGGCAAGCTGCACCTTCGGCGTTCAGTTTGCGCCCACCGAATCCGGCGAGTTCAGCGACTCCGTGGATATCCCCACCACTGACCCGGCTACGCCTGTGGTGACGGTCAGCGTGAGCGGCGGCGTGGCTGACATCACCGTCACGGACCCCGACGAACCGACGAACGACGGGCGGGCGGCCTTCCGTGCCGTGCTCGTGTCGGATACGGCGCAGCGGGTTATCACGGTCGGCAATATCGGCACCGACGATCTGGTGATCGGCGCCGTGGGCCAGGCAAATCCGCTCGCGGCACCCTTCGGTTTCGTGTCGGACACCTGCTCCCTCCAGATGATCCCCCCGGCCGGGAGCTGCACGATCACGACCAGCTTTACGCCCGGCGCGATCCTGGCTTTTACCGACAGCTTCGATATCCCCTACAGCGATCCGGAGGCGGCGAGCCTGACGTTCTCGCTCAGCGGCAGCGGTGGCGGCCCGGATAACCCGCCGACAGCAAATGGCGCCAGCTCGGGCTTCATGGCCATCGACCCGCTGACGGTGCTGGGACTGGGGCTGTTCGGGGTTGCGGTGCGACGGCGATCGCGGGCAAGACGTCACTGACAGGGGGCATCGTCGGGGCATCGCCACGACGATGCGCCGTTTGCCTCAATGCGATAGGGATAACACCCGTTTGGGCGATGTTTTAAGGCCCCGTCCGGAGTAGTGTTGCTCCACGAACGCTGAGGCCTGCCGCCGTCAACCGGCCGGGCACTCAATCACAAGAACGCTCGATAACAGTTTCTTTGGGGGAACCACTGTGAAATCCGCTGCTATCACCGTTCGACATCTCCTCGCCGCCGCTACGCTCCTCACGGCGTCTGTGGTGGCCAATGCCGCCTCTACTGTCACCTTCACCGACGTCGCGAATTCCGTTAATCGCGGCGGCGTGTCTGCGGGGTTCTATTCGCTGACGATCGACGGGCAGGCACTCCTCGGCCTCTGCGATTCCGTCAACGCACAGGTCAATCCGCCGATAACGTGGACGGCCGACATTCTCACCTATGCCAATATCCAGGCGGGCGCCGTTGGCAAGTTCAACAGCCCGTCCACGGCGGCGACGCTGGCGAAGTACAGCCAGGCAGGCTGGCTCTTCAGCCAGATCGGCACGCTCGCGATCAATGACTACGCCGGCCAGGCGGACATCCACGAAGCGATCTGGAAGATCATGGTGCCGGGTTACGCGCTGGTGGGTGCCGGCGCTGGCGCCTGGTACACGTCGGGCACCGATACCACGCACGATGCATTCGACTGGTCGGCCGTCATGTTGGTGGTGACGCCGAACCCGCTGAACCAGGAGACGTTCGACGTTCAGGAATTCCTGATCGGGCCGGGCGCGACCGTGGTGCCGGTTCCGGCGGCCGCCTGGTTACTTGCCTCAGCGATTGGCCTGATGGGCCTGACCCGGCGCAGAGCTGACCCGGCGTAGGAGCTGACCCGGCTTGGAGCTGGCTGACTCCCGGAGCAACGACAGCTGAGGCCAAATTCGGTAAGCTCTGCGCGGGCTTGGGCGGGGGCTACCGATTCGATGGCGCAGGGGGCACTGAACGCTCAAGTCGTAGGAGCGCCTTCGGGCGCGACCTTTCTCGTCGCGCTACTGTTGCTCCTGGCAGTGATTGCCGCACTCGCCCCGACAGCCCAAGCTCAAACTCAAACCCCCACCCCCGAGCAGCTCCGCCTGCTCCAGTCCCTCTCCCCCGAAGAGCAGCGGGCCCTGCTGGACCAGCTGGGCCCTGCCGACGGCACCCGCGCCGACGCGCCGCTCAGTCAGCCCCAGACGTCCCGGCCGCGCGACCTTCAGCCCGGGGACGACGCTCTCGAACTGGCGGGGCCACCCCGCATCCGTGGCGGCGACACGGTATTGCTCGATATCAAGCCCAGCGCCGCCAGGGCCGAGGATCCACGCGCGGTGGCCGACGCCACGGAGCAGCTGCGCCTGCGGGCCCTGGCCGCCAATCCCTACCGGCTCGACAAGGCCGGCCGGTTGCGGATCCCCGGCCTGACCGAACCGATCCCGCTGGCGGGCCTGACGGCCGACGAGGCCACGGAGCGGCTGACCCGGGAGCCGGCATTGTCCCGCCTCAGCGTGCGCCTGTCGCTGCTCGGTCTCGAGCGGATCGGCGTGGATGCCCTCAAGCCGTTTGGCTACGACCTCTTCGCCAACGTCCCCACCACCTTTGCGCCCGCCACCGACATCCCGGTGCCGCCGGAGTACCTGCTCGGCCCCGGTGACACCGTGAAGGTGCAGCTCATCGGCAACGTGAAGGCCAATTACTCGCTGGTGGTGGGCCGGGACGGCGAGATCCGCTTCCCCGACCTGGGCCCCATCGCCGTGGCCGGCTTGTCCTACGACGAACTGCAGCGGCTCATCGAGGCCACCGTGGCCGAACAGATGATCGGCACGCGGGCCGTGGTCGGTCTCGGCGCATTGCGGTCGCTGCAGGTCCTGGTGACGGGCGAAGCGGTCCGGCCGGGTTCCTACACCATCAGCGGCCTGTCCACGCTGACCAATGCCCTGCTGGCCAGTGGCGGCGTGACGCCCATCGGCTCGCTCCGCAACGTGCAGTTGAAACGGGAGGGCCAGGTCGTCGCCGCACTGGACTTCTACGAACTGCTCCTGCGGGGCGATTCCCGCAACGATGTCCGGATCCAGTCCGGCGACCTCATCTTCATTCCACCGATCGGGCCGACGGCCGGGATTGCCGGCGAAATCCGCCGGCCCGCCATCTACGAGTTCCGCGGCGAAGCGACGGTGAACGATCTCGTGGCACTGGGCGGTGGCCTCACGGCCGAGGCGGCGCCGGGGCTCGCCCGCCTGGAGCGCATAGACCCGAAGCGGGGCCGCGTCCTGCTCGATGTGGATCTCAGCACGCCGGAAGGCCGGGCCACGCGGCTGCGTACGGGCGATATCCTGCGCGTCGAAACGGTCCGGCCCACCGTCGCGGATTCCGTCACGCTGTCTGGCCACGTCTACCGGCCGGGCCAGTCCCAGTTCCGCGCCGGCCTGCGCCTGACCGACGTGCTGCCGTCCGTGGACGACCTGCGGCCGAACGCGGACCTGCACTACGTGCTGATCCGCCGGGAGCTGCCGCCGGACCGGCGCGTGGTGGCGCTGTCGGCGGACCTGGCCCGGGCCCTCGAGCAGCCGCTTTCGGACGCCAACCTGGTGCTGAACCCGAGGGACGAGATCATCGTCTTCGACATGGAGTCCTCGCGGGCGAGTGAACTGGACCCGCTGCTGGACGAGTTCCAGCGGCAGAGCACCCGGGACCAGCCGACCCAGGTGGTGAACATCGACGGCAGCGTGCGGATGCCCGGCGCGTACCCGCTGGAAGCCGGGATGACGGTGGCCGACCTGGTGCGCGCGGGTGGCAGCCTGGACGAGGCGGCGTTCGGCGCCGAGGCGGAGCTGGCCCGTTACGAAGTGGTGAACGGCGAAACGCGACGCACCGAACTCGTCGTGATCAATCTGTCCTCGGCCCTGGCCGGCGATGCAGCGGCGGACGTGCCGCTGCAGCCGTTTGATCTCCTGACGATCAAGAGGGTGCCCCAGTGGTCGCAGCAGGAGTCTGTGCGGCTGGAGGGCGAGGTTCGTTTTCCCGGGCGCTATGCGATCCAGCGGGGTGAGACGCTGGCGGCGGTCATCCGCAGGGCAGGGGGCCTGACCGACCTCGCGTTCGCCGAAGGGGTGGTCTTCACCCGGAAGAGCCTGGAGGAGCGCGAGGCGCAGCAGATCAGGGCGCTCACCGACCGACTGGAGCGGGAGCTGACTGCGCTGGCACTGCAGAACAGCCAGGCGCAGGTTCCGGGCCAGAACAGCAGCCAGTCGCTGGCCATCGGCCAGTCGCTGCTGGCGGAACTGCGCGGCGCCAAGCCTGTGGGTCGGCTCGCCATCGATCTGCCGCGGGTCCTGCAATCCGAGCCCGGTTCTGCCGACGACATCCTGCTGAAGAACGACGACCGGCTGATCGTGCCCCAGCGCAGCCAGGAAGTGACGGTGCTCGGCGAGGTGCAGACCGTGACCTCCCACCTGTTTCAGCCGGGTCTGGATCGCAATGACTACGTGAACCTGAGCGGCGGCCTCACCCAGAAGGCGGATAGCAAGCGGATCTACGTGGTGCGGGCCAATGGCCAGGTGGTCGCGTCGTCGAGCGACCGCTGGTTCGGCAAATCCAGCCGCAGCATCCGGACTGGCGACACGATCGTCGTGCCCGTGGACACCCAGAGCCTGCCGCCGCTGCAAATGTGGCAGTCGGTGACCAGCATTATCTTCAACCTGGCCGTCGCGGTGGCGGCGGTGAATTCGTTTTAGTGGTGGCGCTTTGACGACAGCGGCCGATCCTGGGACTCGGGTGGTCACCTTGGTGGACATCATGCATGTCCTGGGCCGGCTCAAAGGTTATTGGCTCGGCGGCGCCTTTCTGGGGTTGGCGGCAGCCGTGGCAGTCGGGTTCCTAATGCGGCCGGTGTACCGGGCAACCGCGGTGGTGATGCCGGTTTCCGCCAAGGAAATGGGCAACGGAGCT
>CAZPNN010000034.1:0-3365 GCA_964587605.1 uncultured Chromatiaceae bacterium | reverse complement strand
CTTGCCCGCGCGGGCGCCGTCGAGTGCCCGCGCGGAGATGATCGCGACGGCTTCCGGATAGTTGAGCTTGATGCCGCCCGCTTTCCGCTTCAGGGCAACTTCCGCCATCATGTAGATAACGAGCTTGTCGAATTCGCGGGGGGTCAGTTGCATTGCAACCTCTGAGTGGGCGCTTCCTGCACCAAATCTAGCACATTCAGGGCGCGTGTCTAGGCTTTAGTTTCGCGACGTGTTGCCAGAGTTCGCGGCATGCTGGCGCCAGGACTGACCTTTGCGGTAAGTCCTGGCGCGTATGAAGTGGCAGAGACCTGCGTCACCATAGACGCCCATCATCACCCTGTTGAGATCGCTGCAGTTGAGGGTGAAGTTGCTGCCATCGGCCCGCTTCGGATCCCTGCTGATACCCAGATTGCCAACACTCGGGGAGAAGGGCCTGGAGTAGACGGTCTACTTCGTCTCGTAGATCAGGCCGAGCGTGGTGAGTGTATCCGTCTTGTCCACGCCGGCGGGGACGTCGGAGTTGTGTCGGACCTGGTAGCCCACCCGCAGGCCCAGGCTTCCCTTGATGGTGACCTCGAGGCCAAGATCGTTCTGCAGGTACGTATTCTCCGAGCCGGTCTCGACGAGAAACCGCTCCACGATCTTGGTCGTCTCGGTCAACTGGTAGTCGAAGCCCAGGTCACCGCGGACAATTGCCCCGTCCTCGGTCTCCCCGGTTTCGTTGAACTCCGCAAAGCGATAACCCGGACCTCCCTGGATCCAGAGCTTCGTGCGCTCGTTGTCGATGAACCGGTAGCCAAGACCGGTCGAAACCGTCGCCTGGAAGTCATAGGCGCTGAACCGGTCGTCCTCATAGCGGCCGGCGCCGAACCCGTAGGTTCGTTCGGTGAAATCGTAACCGGACTGTCCGCGAAATTCCCAGCGCTGAGCCGTGGTGCCGACGCTATCGCTGCCGTAATTGCCGGCCAGGCCCAGAGTGTGCGCCCACTTGCCCGCCGTCACGCCCAGCTCGAACGCTGCGTTCGCCGACTCGGTCTCGCTGTTGCCGCTTGCGAAGGAGGCCCCAACCTCGCCTTTGGCCGTCACCTCGGCGAGGGCAGCGCCGCTGAGCGAACAGAGAATAAGCGCAGCCGCGCTAGATAGCATGAGTCTGGTCATCGTGCGTTTCCTCGACGTCATTGAAAATGGAGAATGGAAATTCTAGCGGACGGCGCCAAGCTCGCGCACCACAACGGGCAAGCGCTGCTCATAGTCAAAAGGAAACGTCCAGAACGCCAGCTCAATCTCATTGCTGTTGGGGCTGAGGCCGCGCGCCGGCGGCGGGGCATGGAAGCGCAACTTGAGCAGCACGTCGCTGCTGACCCAGGGGTGGTCGTACCAGAACGAGTGGGAGCCTGCGGGCAGTCCGGGCAGGTCCTCGGGCCGTATGGCGAGCACATCGAGCCCGTCACGCTTGGACGCATCCGCCAGCCAGCGTGTCTCCTCCGGCCCGATCTCGATGAGGTTCGGGCGCCCGGCGCGCGAGATGCGGTGGCTCCATTGGGCGAACGACAGCGCGCGGTCGCCCATGTTCAGCGCGACCGTGACCCGCCGGACCTTGTTCTCGTAGCGCGGCAGGTTGTCGACGAACACCGGAAAGTCGATATCGGGCGCCGCATAGTAGATTTCACCCAGGCGAATGCGGCCAGGATCGGCGGGGTCGGCGGCGGCGCTACCGACACGGGCCAGGCCGGGACTCGCGATCATCGCACCGGCACTGTAAGCGAGGATGTTCAGGTGCTCGGCCTCGGTGTGGCGCGACAACAGTTCGAGCAGGCTCGCAAACACCGGCACGCTGCGGCGAGCGGTCACGACGTCGCGCCCGTACCGTAACAAGGTGCCGGCCGACGGCCACGCGAACACCATGACCACTGCGTTTGGGCCCATGAAATGCTGGAACTGGGCCGCGTGCGCGGCGGCGCGGTCGAAGTCGGTGTTGGCGCCGTGCACGTAGATCAGCAGTTCCCGGTTGGGGCTGCGCGCCAGCAACGCGTCGACATACGCGAAAAACGCCTCGGCGTCGCTCCCAAGCGACGGCGCGTCATCGTCGATCACCGCCATTTCGCGCGTGGTCTTCAGCGACAGCACCGGGCGCTCGCCCTCCTCAGCGCTGGTCGACATCGCCTGCAGCGACTCCCAGGTCTTGCTCTCGTCGCCAACCTGCAGAGTAGCCACGCCAAGCCGCAACTGATTGCTGCGCACGCGCGTGTAGTGGCGCGAACCGGGCGGCCCTACCGGAAACCGGTTGGTCGCGTAGAGAACTTCGATCTCGGGACTCTGCGCGCCTGCTGGCACGGCGGTGAACGGGCCGGGCTCGCCGCTGGTGAACAGGACTGGCGTCGGCATCAGCCGGACCGGCGAACTGCAGGCGCCAAGCAACCACAGCGCCGCCAAAAGGATCGCAATTCGTGCCATCACCGCATGATAGCCGATGGTCCTGCGAGCCAGCGACCGAGCATTAGCCCCAGCAGCGCCTGATAGGGCAGCAGCCAGAACGCGATCGGGTAGAGCCGAAAGAAAAACAGCAGCAGCAACAGCGGCCGCCACAACAGCACCGAAAGCGCGATCGCCAATCCGAGGTTGATGAGGTAGAAGCGCCGCGCAAAACGCCAGGCGCCAATCGGCGTGCCGCTCAGGAGTTGCGCGCGCAGGTCGCGACGCTGCAGCCAGAAAGAAGGCACATTCAACAGCAGTGCGGCCACGGTCAGCACGCCCACGGCCTGATTGAATGGCAGGCCCGGGCCGTAGGGGCCCGGCTGGCTCCAGTGCCAGGCCACCACCAGCAGGCAAAGCAGGCACAACGGCAGGCCCCACAGCAGGTAGCGGCGGCCAAAGCCCGCGACCATCGGCGGTAGCCCGGGTTACTGGTCGCCGAATCGATACATCGCGCCGATGCCCACCTGGAACACCGAGGTGTCGTTGAACGAGACGTCTGAGTTGCCATCGGCCCAGAGCGCGGTGGCCAGGGCCCGCCAGCGTCCGCTCGCGGTCGGCAGGCGGTACAAGAGCGTGGTATCGACGGCGAAACCATCAGTATCGGTCTTGGAGCCGAAGATCGGGTTGGGCTGGTCGTAGCTGCTGCTGCCGGCGGCGAGGTTGGTGGCCACGCTATAGCCCTGCCCGAGGAAGATGTAATTCAGTTGCAGCGCGTAGGCGTCGTTGCTGACCGCGGCACCATCCCGATTGTCGGTCAGGTAGCGAATCCTGGGACGCAGGAGGTGGCGCTGGCCCTCGCCCAGCTTGAAGAGATAGGACAGGTCCCAGAAGTACTGGTCGCCATCCCGGCGGAGAAGCTCCTGGCAGGTGGCCGTGCAGGTCACACTGGT
>CAZPNN010000033.1:0-2164 GCA_964587605.1 uncultured Chromatiaceae bacterium | reverse complement strand
GTTCGACCGCCTCGAGGCGGCCCTGCTTGCCAGCGCGGTGAGTGCCGTACTCCAGCTGACCGCCCTGGTGGGGTCCGGCGCGTTGCCAGACGCGGCAGCGGCGCTTGGCACCCTGGTCCCCTGCCTCGCGCTCGCTATGCTGCTCGCGGCCGTGTACGTGCCGGCGCGCACCCTGGCCGGCGTGCGAGCGCGCCTGCAAATCCGGAATGCTGAACTGCAAACCGGCATCGAACGCGTCAAGCGCCATGCCGAACGCGACCACCTCACCAACTCCTACAGCCGCCAGTTCATCCTGGAGATGGTGGGCCGGGAAAAGTCGCGGGCGGACCGGAGCGGCGAAACACTGTGCATCTGCATGCTCGACATCGATCACTTCAAGGACATGAACGACCGCTACGGTCATCTGGCCGGCGACCGGGTGCTTGCGGCGTTTGCCCGTCGCGTGCGCGGCGCGCTGCGCACCATGGACACCGTAAACGGTGCTGGCCTGCCGGCGAACTTTGGCGCCGACGAAGGTGAACCAGTAGTGGTGGGGCGCAGCGCTTTCGGGCGCGTCGGCGGTGAGGAATTCATCGTGCTGCTACCGGATACGTCACTGCGCGGCGCGCTGAAGTGCGCCGAGCGGGTTCGTAAGGCCATAGTGCGGCGGCCCTTCGAGGGGCTGCATCAGGTGACTGTGTCGATCGGTATCGCCGAGTACCGGACGGGTGAAACCGTCTCCAGCCTGATCGGGCGGGCCGACGAAGCTCTGTATGGCGCCAAGAATGCCGGCCGAAACCGCGTGCACTGCGCGACGACTGACGGCGGGCCCAACGCCATCATCATGCCGGACATCCCGGCCGCTTCGCAAAAAGGCAAAAAAAACAACAAAAAAGGTACCGGACCTTAGTTAAATAACTAAGGTCCGGTACCTTTCTAGTATTTCTAGTAGTTGGCGCGATCGGCGGCGGCTTGCGCCTTGAGCTCGGTTGCTGCGGCATTGCCGAGGTAACGTTCGATGAGCCAGTGCGCCGCGTAGATCACCGGCGTCAGCGCCAGCGCGGCCAGGAACTTGTACGCGTAATTCACGGTGCCAATCGCCAGGAACTGGTTTATCGGCCACTGCTGCGGCCCGAGTACGAAGGCGATGTACAGCACGACGAAGCTGTCAATAAACTGCGATACCAGCGTTGATCCGGTCGCACGCAGCCAGATCAGCCGCTCCCCAGTGACCTGCCGGATGCGGTGGAAGATCGCCACGTCCAGCAGCTGGCCGATCAGGAACGCCACCAGTGAGCCGACGATCACCCACATCCCCTGCCCGTAGATCACCGCGAAGGCTGTCTGCAGATTGGGAACGCCCTGCGCCTTAAACGACGTCACCCACCACTCCGCCGGCGCCAGCTGGATGACGACCCACGCCACCAGGAAGGCGTAGGAAATCAGGCCGACAGCGAGAAAGGACAGAAAACGCACGCCGCTGCGCCCGTAGTACTCGTTCACCACGTCGGTCAGCACGAAGACGATCGGCCAGAGCACGACGCCGGACGTGAAGTTCAGCGTGCCTTTCTGGCCAAAGAGTTCCCAGTTGAACGGCTGCAGGCCAAGCGTCGTTTCAACGGCAAAGATCTTGATGCCGACGAACTCGGCAAGCACGGCATTGGCGACAAAGATCCCGGCGAGGACGACGAACAGGCGGGTGGCGCGGTGGGTGGTGACGTTCATGACCTTGCAGCTTACTTTCCGATGCAAAACGACCCGAAGATTTTCCCCAGCAAATCGTCGCTCGTGAACTCCCCGGTGATTTCCGCGAGCGCCTGTTGCACCTCACGGAGTTCCTCCGCCAGGAGCTCGCCGGCCCGTTGGTCGTCGAGTTGCTGACGCCCCGCATCAAAGTGCGCGCGCGCCCGGCGGATGCTGTCGAGGTGTCGCTGCCGGGCAATCACCGTGCCCTCGCTCGTCTCGGCAAAGCCGGCCTGTTCCTTGATGAGCTGGCGAAGGTCGGGAAGGCCGGCGCCCGTCAGTGCCGAGATGCGCACCAGCACCGGCTGGTCCTGGCGGGAAAGGCCGGGCGCTTCGCCTGACAGGTCGATCTTGTTGCGGACCACGATCACCGGAATGCCGGCGCGCAGTTCACCAGACAGCGCGCTGATGTCCGCGGCGTCAGTGGCATCCACAACCAGTA
>CAZPNN010000032.1:0-3989 GCA_964587605.1 uncultured Chromatiaceae bacterium | reverse complement strand
GGTTCAGCCGGCTACGTGGTGTTGTTTGAAATTGAGCCACCGCGGACGGTCACGATCCTGGCGGAACGGCACCAGCGCGAGGATGACTACCACTAGGCGGCGGCATCCAGCGCCTGCTTGTAGATGGGCAGGTGCTCGTAGCGGGCCATGGGGCCTTAAGGAAGCCCCGAGCCGGGGGATGCCCACCGCCCGGCTTCCCCGCAATCATCCAAACGGGTGAAACTGGCGTTATGTCAAACATCCCGGCGGGCTGCCGGACGCTCGTTACGGACCGGCAGGCCAGGCATCGGGGCCGCCCTGCTTCATCCTCAGTTTCCGTGCTAGCATTTCTGCCAGTTAGTGATATCAGGAGTGATAGCATGGCTAATATCAGCGTCCGGGGTGTCGGGGAGCAAGCCCTGCGGAAGCTCAAGCAAACAGCCAAACGCCGCGGCACCAGTCTCAACCGGCTGATTACCGACATGCTGAACGGCGAGGCGGGTGGCAGCGGCGGGACCAGGGCCGTGGAACACTCAGACCTTGACCATCTGGCAGGCACCTGGCAGGCACGTGACGCCCGCGAGTTCGAGCGTGCGACCGCTACCTTCAAGCAGGTCGACGAAGATCTCTGGCGTTGAAGCGGATCCTGATCGACACCAACGCCTATGCCGCCTTCAAGCGCGGTGATCCGCAAGCCCTCGCGGTGCTGCGCCGCGCTCCTGAAATCGGGCTGTGCCCCACTGTGTTGGGTGAGCTTCTGGCCGGCTTCGCCTGTGGCAGCAAGGCTGCGAGAAACCGGCGCGAACTCGACGAGTTCCTGCGTACGCCCCGCGTCCGCCAGCTCGCCATCGATGCCGAAACCGCGGAGCATTACGCCGCAATATTCGCCGGCCTGAGCCGGAAGGGCCGGCCGGTACCGACCAACGATCTTTGGATCGCCGCGGTCGCCATGCAACACGGCTACGCGGTCTTCAGCCTCGACGTGCATTTCACCGCAATACAGAACCTGATCGCCGGCAGGCAGCTGGAGGATTTCCTGCCCTGACCGACGAGGCCGGGCGACGGGCTCTTATGTCAAGACACCAAAAAGTGGGGCCAGCGCGGACGTGAATCACGCTGAAGGAGCGACTTTCTGCCCGATTTCTGGCGGACCTGTTGCTTGCTGAGTAGCGAGTTTGGCTTATTCCCGCTTGGCAACCTCAAGCCGCTAGCCTACGATATCGAACTATTGGAATTCTGATTTCAGGAATACGCGAATGCGAGCAAACAGCCTGGCGGTGCGTGATCGGGGGCAGGTGACCCTGCCCAAGGCCCTGCGCGATGCCCTGGAGATCGAGACCGGGGACCGGGTGCGGGCCGTGCAGATCGGGGATGCCATTGTGCTGACACCGCAGCGGCTCGAACTGGATGCCCTGCGCAAGGAGTTCCGGCGGCTCATGAAAAAGCATCAAGTGACGCCGGACGACCTCCTGCGCGACCTGTGACCGCCCGGTTGCGGGTCTTTCTTGACAGCAACGTTCTGATCTCCGCCCTGATTGGCGATCCCCACTCGGCGCCCGTGATACTGGTCGACTGGCTGGCAGGGGGACAGCCCGGCCGGATGCTGACGAGCGCCGTGAATATCGCCGAAGTTGAACGCAACCTCAACCGCAAGATTCCTGCGGCGCTGCCCACCTGGCAGGCATTCCTTCTGCGGTCAGGAATCGAGGTCGTCCCCGGCACCAGGAGTAGAACACGGGGAATCAATGCCAAAGACGCCCAGATCGTGGCCGCAGCAGTCCGTGCCGGAGCGACGCATTTCGTGACGGGTGACAAGCGACTGATTGCCGAAATGGAAAGAAGCGCGATCAGCTCGCTGCTGCCGGTGACCCCGCGGCAGATGCTCGACGTGCTGCTGCGAGCGTAAACGGGTACGCTCAATAACCCGTGAACGAGACCACCAGCAAGCAGATTTACTCCGTCTCCCAGCTCAACCGCCTCGCCCGGCAGCTGCTGGAGCAGGACCTGCCGCCCATGTGGGTGGAAGGCGAGATCTCGAATCTGGCCCGCCCCGCCTCGGGGCACCTCTATTTCTCTTTAAAGGACGACAAGTCACAGATCCGCTGCGCTCTGTTCAAAGGCCGCGGGCGCAACACGGATGTGGCGGTGGCCAACGGGCAGCAGGTACTGGCCCGGGGCCGCGTGAGCATCTACGAACCGCGGGGCGACTATCAGCTCATCGTCGAGCACCTCGAGCCGGCCGGCGAAGGCCTGCTTCGGCGACGCCTCGAGGAACTGAAGCGCAAGCTGGCCGCCGAGGGCCTGTTCGACGAGTCACGGAAGCAGGACCTGCCGCACCTGCCCCGAAGAATCGGCGTGATCACGTCGCCGAGCGGTGCCGCAATCCGGGACGTGCTGCACATTCTCAAACGGCGCTTCCCGGCGATCCCGGTGGTGGTGTACCCCGTCCAGGTGCAGGGTGAGCAGGCCAAATTCGACATCGTGCGGGCGCTGGGGATCGCCGCCGCCCGCGCCGAATGCGACGTGCTCATCCTCACCCGCGGCGGCGGGTCCCTGGAAGACCTCTGGGCCTTCAATGAGGAGATCGTGGCGCGGTCGATCGCGGCCTGTCCGATACCCGTTATCTCCGGTGTGGGTCACGAGGTCGATGTCACAATTGCCGACCTGGTGGCCGACGTGCGCGCCCCGACGCCGTCCGGTGCCGCGGAGCTCGCGGTCCCCGACGGCCGGGACTGGTTGCGACGGGTGCAGGTTCTCGAGCGCCGCCTGGTGCTGGCTGCGCGACGGCTGCAGGAGGGAACGCGGGCCCTGTTCAGCGCGGTGACCGCCCGCCTCCGGCGTTGCCACCCAGGCTTCATCCTTCGCCAGAACGCGCAGCGGCTGGACGAACTCCGCGCGCAACTCGGCACTGGCCTGCGCAACCGGCTGCGCATCGACCTGCTGCGAGTGCGCGGCGCCTCGGATCGGCTCCGGGGCGCGTCGCCGTCCGTCCGGCTGCGCATGACCAGCGAGCGCGTTGCCAGTAGCCGGCTGCGGCTTGCTTCTGCACTGCGTGTGCGGCTGACCGTTCCGGGCACGCAAGTCGCCGTGCTGAGCGGCCGGCTGCACACGGTCAGCCCGCTGAAGACGCTCGAACGCGGCTACGCCATCGTGCTGGACGCAGAAAACCAGGTGGTGCGCCGAATTGCGCAAGTGCAATCGGGTGATCCGATTACGGCGCGGGTGGCGGACGGTGTGATCAAGGCCATCGTGAAGTAGTTGCGACCAACAACTAAAGGATTCGAATAACTAACATAACTAAGGTCCGGTACCTTTCTGGAAAAACGAGGCGACGACGGGCCGGAACCGGTCCATGTCCACCAGAAACGAGTCGTGGCCCTGTATCGACGGCAACTCAACGAGATGCACGTCCCGGCCGGGAGCCTCCAGTCCGCTCGCGAGTTCCCGCTGCTGGGCAATCGGAAACAGGGTGTCCGTCTCCACGCCGACAACCAGCACGCGCTCGGCGCGTACCCTGGCAAGACCCGCTGCCAGCGACCCGCCATGTTCGGCTACATCGAAAAGGTCACTGGCGCGGGACAGATACAGATAGCAGTTGGCGTCGAACTGGCCGATAAACTTCAAGGCCTGGGCCTCGAGGTAAGCCTCGATCTCGAAATCTACGGCAAACGCGTTGCCTGCCTGCCTTTCCTCGCCAGCCCGTTCGCGGCCGAACCGTTGCTCCCACTCGACAGCCGACCGGTAGGTCATCATGCCGAGCTTTCGGGCAAGCCGCATGCCGGTAATCGGACCGGCTCCGGCGGCGTAGCTGCCGCCCGCCCAGGCCGGATCACGACGGATCATCTCGCGCTGGAGCGAGCGTACGGCAATCGAGAATGGCAGTGTGCGGGCCGCGGTCGACAGCAGCACCAGATTTCGTGTCACCGTCGGGTACTGGATGGCGAATGCCAGTGTCGTCATGCCACCCATCGAAGCTCCTACGACAGTGTGCAAGCGCTCGATGGCAAACT
>CAZPNN010000031.1:0-9445 GCA_964587605.1 uncultured Chromatiaceae bacterium | reverse complement strand
GCGTGCCGTTGTCCTGCGAGCCGCCCATCACCTGACCGTTCTGCAACGCCGCTCCGCCATAGAACTGAATGGTGCCGTCGTTGTTATTGCTGAATATCGAATTGGAGAGCAGGCCATCGCCGAAAGTCAGGCCGTCGGGGTAGTGAATGAGACTGGAAAGGGTATTGATCCACGACCCGGAGCTATTGATAACAATCAGGCTGGCATTGCCTTGCCCCGCGAGGACGATTTCATTCGCCGAGGAGGCGGCCATGTCATCGATCAGGGTGTTCGCCGTGTAAATCAGGGAGTTGGTGAGATTTATCGGATCGTAGACATACACGTCCGAGCCTGAACCGGCCGCATAGGCAATCCGGCCATCCGCAAGCGTGGTAATGCCGTACCCCGGGCCGCCGATTCCCGTCAGGGTCTGGGCCGGGGCCAGCCAGTTGCCGGGGTCAAACCGTTGCAGTCCGCCACCGGTAATGGCGTAGATATAGCCGTCAGTGCCATTCGTCATTCCGTAACCGGAACTGTTCAGCCCGGCAATGGCGTGTGTCGCTACAACCCCGTGCAGCGGCGTGCCCTGGTGGCTGGTATTTTGCGTCAGGCTGTATTCGATGATGCTGGATCCAGCCCTGGTTAACAGGTTGTTGCCAGTAGTCCATGCCATCCCCGCTTCCTGGCCTGTGAGCAACGGGCCGGCATAGATCTCCTGCACATAGCCAGGATCCAGGTAACTGAATTGAATGGCATAGGCCGGACTGGCGGCCAGCATTGCCGCAATCAGCGCAGGGGCTGAAAGCATTGACTTGTCGATGTGACGCATACGATTTCCTCTGGTGAAGGTTAAGTTTGTTTTGAAGACCTCAGGGATGCCGCAGCAGGAGTATTAGGACGAGCAGAAGCTTCAAAACCGCCAGTCCCCGTGGGTCGACCCGAAGAGTTTCGAACGCCCGACCCCCGGGTTCGAACGGTAACCTTCAACGGCCACCAGGTTCCCACTTGTCATAAGGCGGATCACGAACTCCTCAGGGCAAGCGCTCTCCCTGGTCAGCGTGGGATGCCTGTTGACAGCAGCGCCCGGAATCCTGGGTGTAAGATCGCTGCCGACAGGATCTCCGGTTGCCCTCAAGACTTTGTGCCCTGCGGAAAAATGGGGTTCACCATGTTCGATCATCATCGACTCAAGGCCGCGCTGCTGATCGTCTGCGCAGTGGCGCAGTTTGCGCCGGCAGCATCGGCCAACCAGGAATTCCCCGACCGGGATACCCGGGAAATCAACGCCTACGTGCTGACGGAATCGGGACTTGCGAAATATTCGCAGGCCACCCGGAACCTGGCCGGGCTTGCGGATAACTGCGACGATGAGGAAGGCACGCAGTCGCTGGATGCAGCTGTCGCCCGCCTGGATGCCAACACCAAAGCCCGGGGGGCAATTACGTCCGCGGGCATGACCACTCGCGAGTACCTCCTGTTCAGCTTCTCCCTGCTCCAGAATGGAATCATCGCCTGGACGATTAGCCAGCCGGGTGGAAAGCTGCCAGCCGGGGCGTCCACGGCCAACGTGAATTTCTATCGCGCCCATGAGGCGGCGATCCAGAAGCTGGGCAAGGAAACCCAGTCAGACGACTGCGACGCTGCCGATAGCGAAGAGTAAGGCGTAAATCATGCCGCGGCATCTTCGCTCGGCATGGCCGTGAATGTCATTCGACCAACGCTGCTGCTGCTGCTGTCGGTACCCGCCTGTGCGCAGACGACACCGCCGGTCCGTTCCGCGGAGGAACCGGGAACTGGCAGCAGGTTCTACGTTGTGCAGGGAAACGGCGAGTCGAAAATTGAGGATCCGGTCGCCGCTGGCTTCGCGGCACGGGCAGATCCCCGCCTTTCGGGGCCAGGGGGCAGTAGCCCAACTTACGGCGCAGCACGACCGGCAAGCCCCGCTCTGCCCCGCGTTGATCGGTCGCGGCAATCAATCCGTGATGAATCAGCTGCGTTCCGCTGTGAGCGATTCGGCTTCTACTACACGAAAGACGGACGCTGCGTCATGCCGGCGTTGCGCCGGCCACTACGCCGGCAGCGACCAGTAACGCCAGGGCAATGAGGTACCGGCGCACGGGAAGCGGGAGCGTCGTCAGGTAATCCATGGAGTGCGTCATGACATCGCGGGCGTCAACCACCGTCCCACGGCAGCCAGGCTCTGCGCCCACAATGCCGCCGCCGCGGCGCGGTCCCAGTCCAGGAGCACGGCGCGCCGGCCCTCACGGCCCTGGCGGACGTAGAAGGCGCCGTTGATCTCACCCGCCGCCGGGTCGGTCGCCAGGTACAGCGGCACCAGCGCGCCCTCCGTCGGCGGCCGCATGCCGGGTTTCAGGCGCTCGTAGCCACCGCCGGCAAAAAGCGTGTTGGTGTGAAAGAAGTTCGTGTCAATCAGCCCCGGGCAGAGGGCGTTGCTCACCACCCCGCTGCCCGCGAGCCGGCCCGCCAGGTGATGACTGAACAGCACGTTCTCAAGCTTGGTGTTGGCATAGGCCTGCCAGCCATCGAAGTGGCGCTCCAGCTGCAGATTGGCAAAATCGACTCTTCCGCCACCCAGCGCTGTGGATGCGACATTCACGATGCGCCCCGGCGCGTTGCCCCTGACGGTGTCCAGCAGGCTCTGCGTCAGCAGGAACGGGGCCAGGTAATTCACCGCAAAGGTCATCTCGAAGCCGTCCTCGCTCCGCTGCCAGTGATCGGCGAGGAGTCCGGCGTTGTTGATCAGTACATTGAGACCGGGAAAGTCCCTGCGCACCCGCTGGCCGAGCGCCGCCACCTGGGCAAGGGACGCGAAATCCGCCAGCACGGAATGCAGCGACTCATTGCCGGTGGCGGCACGGAGTTGCTCGAGGGTGGCCTCAAGCTTGCCTGGATTGCGGCCGTGGAGGATGACACGCGCGCCCCGTTCCGCCAACGCCAGCGCCGTGGCCTTGCCGATGCCGTCCGTGGCGCCCGTGACCAGATAGGTGGGGCTGTTCACGGGGGGATTCTATCTATCTCGCATCACCCCCGCGTGGCTTGTAGAAGATGAACTCACCGATCCCGACCGTCTTCATGTATTCCGTGGACCAACCGGGCGTCACGCTCCGGTGATGGAAATACAATGCGCCCCCGGTCCGATCCCTCAGTTGCAGGTTGAGCGCTCGTCGCGCGATCTCTTTGGCGGTCGCGTAAGACTCATCCTCCTTCGCCTGATCCGATCGACCATCGCACCACCACGAAAACTGGCACGCACCCTGCTCGTTGCCCTGCCTGACAACGGCACAAACGGTGTTTGGAAAACCCACGTGACCCAGCCGGTTCATGACGACACTGGCAACTGCTTCCATGCTGGCAGCCTCCTCGCCCCGGGCCTCCCAGTAGATGGTGCGTGCAAGGCAGGTGATCGCGTCGTCCATCCGCTCTTTGCCATCCGGGTCGACCCCCTGCACTTCGCGCTTCCCGATGATCTCGGATCGAGACGGCGCCGTGTTGTCTCCTCCGGCCGCAGCGTTCTGCTCCAGTAACTCCGCCTTCTTCTCCGTGGCTTTGGGGCCCTCAACCTCGGTCGGTTCGCAGCCCACGAGAACGACGATCGCAACGCAAGCCGCAAGCCATATCCGGTGCATCAGTCGACGCCTCTTTGAATGATTCAACCGCGATTTCGACCTACTCTACCGCCTTGTGAATCAGCGAAGTGGCATATGTGGCGTCGCAGCCTCGGCCTCTGGTGGGACCGCGGGGCTGACTTAGTTTTTCTTTGCGGTCTGCTCGGCCAATACCACGATCTCGGTCAGTGCATCGGAACCGCGATTCCATTCGTACCACGACATCTTCCGTTCCAGCCGTTCCTCGTCGCTGATCTGGCCGGCCATGCCGAGATACCACCACTGCAATGAAGCCGGCCGTTCCACCCAGACCGCAACTTCCTGATCGCCACGCAGCAGGACCACCGTCGGCGTGGACGCCCGGCCATCCGGCGTATGGTGCGCAGCCATGATCGCCTTGCCGGTCTTGAAATCGATCACTCGCAGTTCAACGCCGGCACGTGAGGCGAGCTTCGCAACATAGGGAACGCTATGCACCGAGTCACCGCACCAGTCTGCCGTGATGACCAGGAGCCGCAGACCATCGCCGGCTCGCTTGAAGCGCTCTACCAGGCCCGGCGGTACTTCGCGCCCGGCATTTTTCAGCCAGCTCTCGCGCTGGGCGCGGGTGCTGGACAGGTACTGATCCCAGGGCTTCCCCACAAGGTACATGGCGGCCGAATTGGCGGCTGAATTGCCGGCCGCTGCCGTCTGCTCCGGGTCATTTGCCGCAACCGCCGGAGATGCCGCCATCGCAAGCAACATGATTCCGGTGAGAAATTCGCTGATCCGGATTTTCAGGTAGGGCATTTTTTTCATTGAAGCTCCCGGCTGCGCGGGCAATTCGATTGCCCGAAACGATACCAGAGTAACCTCGCCCGCGAGGATCCGGGATTCCGCATCTAGTTCCGCGCGGACGTTGCCTGCTGGGCCAGCGTGGCGCAGTAGTTTACGCCGCCACCAGGTCGCTCACCCTTGTAGAACACCCTGTACGGCTCGTAGTTGCTGAGAATTCCATACTCCCCGGTGTACTGGTAGCAGTAGAAATTCTCGAAGACGAAGACCTTTGGCGGGAAGAAAGTTAGGCTCGAGAAAGCAGTGACCAGGATTGCGTAGGCAGCTACGGCATAACGCCTCGTGTCGAAACTGACTGTCGGACTGACGAGGATGCGCCAGCTGGCCAGCTGCCCGGCGGCGATCCCGAAAACCATGATCCCGAGCATCACGGGCAGGCTGGGCTTCGCGCCTGAGTTGCTGACGTATGCCATGTAGGAGAAATAGGCAATCAGGATGAGCAGCGGGGTGACAGCAAGTGCAACAGCTTTGCCAAGCCAGTAGTTCCGCGCGAGGTGGCGTGTGTAGGTGTACTGGGCCAGGGCGAACAGGAGTCCTGGCCAGAAGTACATCTTCACATGCTCCCAGGCACTCTCGTTTACCGCAGCCATTACGGCCAGTGGCCGCCAGTACTCACTCAGCTCAAAGGCGAAATGCAGCAGTGAGCCGGCAAATGCGATCCAGAAAATACAGGCAATTTCCCAGGCCAGCAATTTTCTGCTTGCGCTCATTTGAAGGGTCTCCTGGTTAGAACTGGTGTCGACTTCAGGTGGTGGTGACCAGAAACCACGTGCCGATACTGGCAATCGCGGCCCCGGCGAGCCGCAGCAGGACCTTGCCACGGGCATAGTGCTGCGAGATATCGCCGATGATGATTCCCAGTATGTGCAGTCCGGCGGTACCAGTAAGGAAACCGGCCGCGTACCGGATCGGTTCGGCAACTCTCGGCATCTCTGCGCCGTGCGCATAGCCGTGGAAAATGCCAAAAAAGCCGACGGAAGCCATCGCGAGCATCAGCGGCAACTTTCGCTCAGCGGCGATCGCAATACCCAGCACGAGGACCGACAGTGCGATACCCGCCTCGACAACCGTCAGTCCGGCGTTAACGATGCCGAGACCGCCACCCACCGCCATTGCGGCCACGAACGCTGCGGGCACAGTCCAGATGGCCCGTCCACCGAGTTGTGCACTGAGAATTCCCACGCTGACCATCGCCAGGAAATGATCCGGCCCGAGCACCGGGTGGGTCAGTCCGCCAAGGAATGATCCCAGTGGCAGGCTACTGCCCTCGTGGGCGAGGACCGGCCACGGCAGAATCCCCAGTAAAAGAAGCGGGAGACACGGTCGAAAAGCAAAAGATCTCATTGAGTCAACGACGATTCATGAAAAAGGAAATGAGCAAGCCATTGACGACTTCCGGCTTGTCATAGACGGCCGCATGCCCTGCTCCCGGCACAACCTCCACCCGGAGGCGGGGCATGAGGCGTGCAGCCCGGGCACCGACCTTGTGGGGGTCGTACAGAACTTCGTGTTCGCCGAAGACGAGCAGGCCCGCCGAGCCAAATTGCCGGAGCAGCGATTTCGGCTCGGACATGAAGAATTTGCGCAGCACCTTCAATCCCTGCCAGATGTTGACGCGGCGGGTCGCCTCATCATAGATCCCGAGGGACCAGTCCACGCGGTAGTGCCTCGTGCACAACGCCATGGCCCGCGCCAGCGTTCGGTCGAAGGTGCCGAAGGAGCCGCCAGCGCTCTTCGACGACACCGACCTGGCGGTCAGGTCGTCCTGAAGTGCATCAGCGTCCTTGCTCTTCTTCATCACACGGGTTAGCCAGATGCGCCACGGAAGGCGCGCACGGGAGAGTCCCGTGGGTCCCAGCATTGCGACGGATAACACGCGGTCGGGAGCCAGAATGGCCAGTCGCAGGGCGACCCAGGCACCGACGCTGACCCCCGCTATGTGGGCCTGTGGTGCCTTGAGGCCGTCCAGTACGTCGAGCATCCACAAGGCGTAGTCGTCATTGAGGAAAGACGGGGGATTCGGATCACTTTTGCCGGGCTGGCCGGGAATGTCGAGGGCATAGACGCGGAAGTGCCGGGCGAGGTCGGGAAACTGGCGTCGCCAGAGCGGGGCGCAGCCGGCCACGCCGGGAATCAGGAAAACGGGCTCGCCGTCAGCGGGACCGGCGGCCAGCAGGTGAGTGCGGCCAAAGCGCGTTTCTACAAAGACGCTCTCGACCGGAATCTCTATTGAGTCCCGGGTATCCTCATACCAGCCCATGATCGCGTTGAAGCCGGCCTCTGACCGGTACATCTTCAGGTTCGGCGCCATGGCCGTGTGGGACGGGGCCGTGTGGGACGGGGCTGACGCCGGCGGCATCAAGCCTTTGGGCAATCCGGCAGTGAGGTTCCTGACATGCTGGGTGCTTGTTGACACAATTCTTCTCCGCAACAGGGCTGACCGACGCACGGTACGTTAAGTCTATTCGAAGCAGCCGGGAGCCTGGATTCAACGCGCGGAGACCAGGCCTTGCTGCAGGAGGGCCTGCTGGGCAGCGGTGCGCAGAACCCGCGGAATTTTCACCTGGTTCGCGTTGACCCCGGCGGCGCTATCGCGCTGCCGTGCCAGCAGCGCCTCGAAGGTCCCTGGCCGCACCAGACGCAGCTCCACCGGATCAAGCCGGCCGTTCAGGCGGCCGAGCGTAGCATAAGACGGATTTTCGAAGGCCAGCAGCTCATCCAGGCGAACGGCCAGTAAGGACGACGACGGAGCCACTTGCGAGCCCGGGAGTTCCGCGTAGGCCACGTAGTGATACGGAACTGCGGACAGGTCCGGCCACAACGCGTAGTCCGTCAGACCAGACTCGCCACCGAGTTGCTCACACGCCAGCCTGGCGAAAGCCCGCCGCAGGTGCTGCTCGGTGGTCTTCTCACCGACCAGATCCACCACATTGCCAAGCCGATAATTGAACTCGAAAACGGGTGTCGTGCCTTCCCGGCTGGCGATTCGCACGACGTCGCCCAGCCGGTAGCGGTACAGCCCGGAGTAATTGGTAATCACGAGTTCATAGCTCTGGCCAGGCTCAAGTTCCTGCATCGACACGGTCCGGGGCCTGGCGGCGTCAAGCTCACTCACCGGCAGAAACTCGCAGTGCACGGCTCCCAGCGCCAGCGCGTAGCGTTCTGGCGCGTCGCGCCACAGGTTGATGCCGAGCATGCCCTCGGTGGCGCCGAAACAAGTGGTGTAGAGCGCCGGATCCGGGCCGGCCAGCTCGCGCAGGCCCGGCACACTCACAGCAAACGCCCCACTCACCACCGAACTTAAGACTTTCAGGTCGGGCCACAGGCGCGTCATGCGTCCGGCTGAATCAGCCGCAAGGGCAGCGCCCACGACCCGGGCCCGGTCGGGCGCCGGTGGCAGCCACCGGAGAAGGGACGTTCTTTCGCCCGCTGCGAGCACGAGATTGGCAGACAGCCCTCCGTCGGCAATGTCCCGCAGAAGCTCGGGCCCCCGGCGCTCGATCACGCCCATCCAGCTGATGATGTGACTGCAGTAGATCGCCTCGATGCAGCCGAGATCCGGGGCCCTGAGGGCGAACAAGGCGTGCAGGTAGAGCGCCGTGGGGTAATCCTGAACGGTGAGGACCTCAGCGGGAAACACCCAGAACGGCGGGGCCAGCGCCAGGATTCGCCGGATGCCGGCGCCACTGGGATTGCCCACCGGGATTCCGCCCGCCGTCTGGCGTCCGCCGCGGCTCGCCACCATCAGAGTGGCGGTGGGCTGTCGGAATCCAAGGCCCGGGACACACTCGGCCCGGGCCGCGGGCGTCAGCAGGCCGATGAACCACAGCGCCGCGTTCTGATGGCGGCGGGTGACCGGGAAGAGCTTGGGATCGCCGGTGGTGCCGGAGGTGCTGACAAACAGCCCGGGCCGGCCGGGAAACAGGACGTCCGGTGCACCACCGGCGATTCGATCGAACGCGCTGCGAAAGTCGGCGTAATGGGCCAGGGGCAAAGTCGCCGCGTAACGTTCTTCCAGCCGGTTGGCCCGGGCCAGGGCTGCAAAATTGTGCTGGCGGCCGAACTCACTGGCCGCATGTCGCTTAAGGATGCGCCGCAACGTCTGCGCATTGTGGCCCGGTCCGTCGTTGAGCTTAAGGCGGAACCGCTTCAACGCCGAGCGGCAGGCAATTTCCCACGCGGACAGAAGAAGGGGGTAGCCGGGCAGTGAACGATTCCGGGGCGACCGGCCTGAATTCCGCAACATGCGGGGATTCTAGCGGCAGGTGCGGGGGAACGCCGAAGCCATCAGCGGTTCGGCGAATCCATTCCCACCCCTTCCGGCGAAGATCCCTTTAGGCCCGAGGCTCCCCTCTTATCTGAGCCTCTGGACACGTTAACCCCCGCAGGGAGGAAGCACGTCATGAGCCCACCGCCAGCAATCGCCCTCGCCGCTCCGCCCGCCACCATGTCCTTGGCCACGCTTCGTGGCCGTGGCGTCCCCGCCGAAACCGGGCTACACCCGGAGGCCCTGGCCGTGCACAACGCGCTGCTCGAGCGAGGCCTGGAAACGCCGATGATCAGTAACGACCTGAGCGCGGAGGAAAAGCGTCAGCGGATCCAGGCGCACTTCACCGAGATCATGAAGGTGCTGGGACTCGACCTGCGGGACGACAGTCTCATGGACACGCCACGTCGCATCGCCAAGATGTACGTCAACGAAATCTTCGGCGGCCTCGACTACCGGACCTTCCCGAAGCTCACTGTGGTTGACAACAAGATGCAGTGTGACGAGATGATCCGGGTGCGGAAGATCAGCATGTCTTCCACCTGCGAGCATCACTTCATCACCATCGACGGCACGGCCACCGTGGCGTACATCCCCGGAGACAAGGTCATCGGCCTGTCCAAGATCAATCGCATCGTCGCGTTCTTCGCCCAGCGGCCCCAGATCCAGGAGCGCCTCACGGCGCAGGTGCTGCTGGCACTCCAGACACTCCTGGTTACGGAAGACGTGGCCGTCAGCA